>CANQHW010000017.1 GCA_947623855.1 uncultured Bacilli bacterium
TTTTTAATATTTTCTTTTACTAAATCTTTATTTTCTCTTATTAATTTAATATCTATCATAATTATCTTCCTTTCTTAACACTTTGTTCTTTTTCCAAAGTAATAATCATTAACTTAAGTATACTTCTCTTAATAATAGATCTTTGATACTTTGGTTCTAAATATAATGAAAATGGTCCAAAAACTTCCATAAACTCATCACGATACATATAAGCTATTCTTCCAATTAATTCATTACTACCTTGTAAATAAATATCATATACATAATTACCCAATCTATTCTTTGTAAAATAAATGTACTGGTCTTCTATTACCTTATCCAATTTTTCCTCCTTTAAAAAAGCTATTACTATTATTACAAAGGAGCAATAATAGTAATAGCGGTGCCATCCTTACTTTTACTTAATTTTTTGATAACGGAAAAAACTTCCGAAGATGATTAATCTTACTTTAAAAGGAGATTCATAAGTTCTAAATTGTTTATTTTCCACCATCATAAACTCTCTATTAATCGCTAAACTTATTACTAATCTTTTTTTATAACGCTTTATACGCTTATTTTAACATTGTTTTTTTACTAAATCAAGACTTAATCTTTTATTTTCTAATTCCCTTTTAATCGTTGGAATAATCCTTTCAAATAAATATTCATACTCCTCTATCGTTAAAGGAATAAATTCAGATGCATATCCCACAATTAATGTAGCTAATAAACTATTATCTAAAACATCATTTCGATTATATCTTTTACAAAGAATCGCCCGAGCTTTAGCATCCTTTCTAAGTAAATAACCTAACTCTCTTTCAATATCAAATATCTCTTCATCACTTAAACAACCTTGTTCTTGAAAAAATCTTTTAATACTATTAGATTGCATAGTTTCAAAAGAGTCTTTATAATCTCTAATAATTAGCCTTTCTTCTCTACTTAATTCTCTATTTTTAGCTTTTAAAGACTCTAAAATAATCGCTTTCTTAATCTTTCTCATTGTTCGTGATTTTAAATTTTCATACACATAAGCACGAGATACCCCTAAATTCTTAGCAATCTCTTGCCAAGGAAGTTTTTTAAATCCAAATAACCCATACCCATATAATAAGAAATATATCTCTCTATCACTAAAAGCAATATTTAAAATAAGTCGTTCTAAATTCTTAACATCAATTACTTTTTCTAATTCTTCTAACATTACTTCTATTTCATCTTTAACTTCTACTACTTCATTTTTAATTAAATAACTATTCTTTTCTTTAGAACTATTATTAACTAAATACATTATATATCTATTAAAACGATTTCTAATCGTACTTCCTAAAGTACACTTACTATCTAAACTATATGACTCAATAGTATTAAAAACTATTCTATTCCCTAAATCAACTAATTCTTCTAAATCTAAATTATATTTATTATGATAATTAACTACTCTTTCAAAAATAAATCTTTGATAATGTTCTATTAAAGCATTTCGATAACTAATATCCTTTGTTTCTTTATATAACTTTATATATTCTAATTCCTTTTTATGTGTAAGACAAAGAGTATAACAAATATTTTCATATAAATATCTTAATTGTTGTGGAACATCTTTTCTACGTTTAAATTCTATTATTTGAAAAGCAGTATATAAATTATCACAAAAAGAATTTTGAACTTTTAAATTATAAAAACTATTTTTATTATCTTTAATATAATTATAAATCTCTAAACTATTTAAAAGTACTTGTTCAAAAGTCTTAACATCTGGTATATATCCTAAATAATTATTAAATAACCTTACACATCTAAACATTGAATTACCAAAAGAATATTTTCGATCAGTATAAGACTTTATTATTTCTATTAAAGTATTAATCTTATCATTTTCTAAATCTTTAAATATTAAATAGCGGAATAAATTATCCATATCTCCCACACTATTTATGGTATATTCCATAGTTTCAAAATTATATTTTTGTAAATATGCTACACTATTAATCTTTGATTCTACAATCATTTTTAGATTACCATTTATTTTCATTTTAAACCCCCTAAAAAAAACGTATTTTACTTTAACATAAAAAAACTTAGTTGTCAATTATATCCTACAGCTTACATTTCTAAAATTTTTATTGCACTTTCTGTAAATATATGTTTTAATCTAAATACGAACTTTTCCTAGCTAACTTTAAACTTGCATTAAAACTTGCTTCTAATCTATTATTAAATTTTGCCATTTCTAAAACTAGTGTTTCGTCTTGAAATAAAAATACTATATCATCTAACATATAAATTATATATTTTTGAATATCTGTTCCTTCTTTTTTTATACACCATTTATCAATATAATTATTTATTTCTTCTAATGTATGATTTGTTATTATTTTGGCAATTTTTTTATCTGCTTTAGCTTTTTCTTTTCTAGATAATTTAAGTTTTTCTAAACATATATCGGTTCTTATTTGAGCAGCAGACAAACCAAACTCTGTTAAATCATTCATAATATAACCTCCCTAACAATAATTATTTATTTTATATAATGTGGGTCTTTATATTTTATTTCATACATAACACTATCTAACTTTTGGAAGGCATCTAAATACATTATTCTTAAATTTCCATCCATATCTTTATTAGTAATGATACCATCAAAACTATCAAGTTCATCACGTAAATTTTTAACATATCTTTCTAAGATTAAATGACTTAGAACTAAATCTCTTATCGTTTTATTACTAGCTACTAAGATATAACCTCCATAGATATCATCTAAAAGTGCATAACTTAATATTTCCACCGCTTTTTCTTCCGTAATATCCTCTTCTAAATATTTACTACTCCTAACCTTTAAGAAAAACTCATCATCTAAACTAAAAGGAATATTTTCTTTACCAAAAGAACATAGCGCATATTTACAAAGAATATGAAACATATCCGGTAGTTGTAATAACTTTGCTTTTGCTCTAGCATCCCTCTTACTACTTATAAATTCATATTTATCCCCAATCTCCGTATTTTCTGGTACCACACTTAAATCATTAAATAAAACTAATCTAATCGCTCCCACAGCATTCCTAAGCCCTTGACTTTCTTCCGTAGCTAAAAAGATATCATCTAAATAATCCATCTTAGCACTCTTCATATTTTCTTTTACTAAGTCCTCTAAGTTCATTACAATCACCTATTCTTAATAAAAGAATACCATAAAAACTTTAAAATATAAAGATTTATTAGAAGTATTTGACAAACTATTAAAAATAATTATATTATTAAATTGGTGATAATATGGATTGTGTATTTTGTAAAATTATAAATGGTGATATTCCTAGTAAAAAAATTTATGAAGATGATTATGTCATTGCTCTTTTAGATCTTCATCCTAGTTGTGATGGTCATACATTAATTATTCCTAAAAAACATTATGATGATTTTATCTCTTTACCTAATGAAGAACTAAATCATATTATGGATGCCGCTAAAAAACTTGCTCCTCAGTTAATCGATTGCTTTGATTCCAAAGCCTTTAGCCTCCGAGTAAATTATTTAGATGCTCAAGAAATAAAACACTATCATCTACATTTAATGCCTAGCTTCCCATGCCATAAAGCTACTTTAACCCAAGAAGAAGCTTATAACAAATATCAAAAATACTGTTCTAAAAATTAAGAACAGTATTTTTATTTCAAATGAAGACTTAACTTTTCCTGATCATTTTCCTTTATTTGTTTTACAATATCCTCATCATTTATAGGTTTAAATTCATCTTCCTCATAATCATAAGAATAATACTTACCTTCATCCTTCTTTAAACTCCCCATAATCTTAGTTATTTTATTTATTTTAGCTTCCGTTACTAAATTATTTAAATCATTAAAAGGAATAAAATTAGTTACCATAAGTTCTTCATACCTGGTATGTTTATTAATCTTTTTCCCAAAATATTTTCCAGAAAGGAGTTGAAAACTCCCCCAAGAAGCATTTTGATAAACTATTACCACCCCTAAATCGGTATAGTAATAATAACTCTTCCCTCCAATTTTTCCTTCTCTTCTTTCCATTAAAGACGCTATTCCCATACTATCCATAATAATCACCATTTCTTAAGTATGCTATATTATCATAACTTTCTTAGTAATTCAATTATTTTTTTTAAGACCTTCTTTATTTAATAATAAACTAGCATCATCTACTTCATTAATTAATTTATCAATAAATATATCTACTCTAATCATAAGTCCTCCTTATTATTAGTATAAAATATCTCTTAAGAAGAATAAATAATATCGACAAAATAAGTAATATTTTGTAAACAAAGTTATTTTAATATGGATTACTAGTGAAAAATTAAAATAATTATAGTATAATTAAGATGGTGATTTTTCATATGATGTATCCTAATAATATAAAAAAAGAATATCATAAAAAAGAAAATACTTATTATGGAAATCGAGGTATGGATTTAGAAGCCTTACTTAATGATACAAATAATTACTACGTCGAAAAAGATAAAGCTTTAATCTATAAAAAACCAACCCCTATCGGTGTAATCGATGTTGCTTATGAAAATCACAAAAAAATGATTAAGAAAGCTTACTTTAAAACCCATTCAACTCTTGATTATAATGGAATTTATAAAGGAAAATATGTCGACTTTGAAGCTAAAGAAACCAAAAATCGCACCGCTTTTCCTTTAGGTAATATCCATCCCCATCAAATTAATCATATTAGAAGTGTTATAAGACACGGTGGCATAACTTTTTTAATTATCTTAATGAATAATATTGTTTATTTATTAAAAGGAAGTGATTTTCTAGAATTTATTGATCATAATACTAGAAAAAGTATTCCTTATGATTATATTAAAGATAAAGGTTATATAATTAAGTATGGTTATAACCCAGCCTTAGATTATCTAAGTACTGTTGATGAACTATATATCAATAAAAAGGAGGAAATATATGGAAACTAAAAAGAAAAAAATTGTCAAAGTGGAAAAAACAAAGAAAAAAGTCAAAGAAAAGAAAGGGAAAAAACCTAAAAAACATCTTCTTTTAATCGGAATTTTAGGATTTTTAATATTCATCGTTGCTTGTGCTTTAACATTCTTCTTATACATCATATTTACTGCTCCCAAAGCCGATCTAGAATTACTTTATAAAACTAATTCTACCATTCTTTATGACGTCAATGGGAATGAATTTTATCGACTAGGTTTAGAAGATGTTGATACCGTTACTTATGATGAACTACCGCAAGTTCTAATCGATGCCATTGTTGCTACCGAAGACTCAAGATTCTTCCAACATAATGGTTTTGATATCGCCAGATTTATTAAAGCAACCATCGGTCAATTAACCCATCAAGCGGGTGCTGGTGGAGCTTCTACTTTAACCATGCAAGTTGTAAAAAACACCTGGACCAATAAAGATGAAGTTGGAGGAATTAAAGGTATTATAAGAAAATTTACCGATATTTATATGTCCATCTTTATTGTCGAAAAGAAATTTACTAAACAAGAAATAATTGAATTTTACGCCAATATGTCGTGGTTAGGAACTGGTAATGTTGTCGGAGTTGAAAGAGCTAGTCAATTATACTTTGGAAAAAGTGTTAGTGACCTAACTCTCCCTGAAGCCGCTCTTATCGCTGGTTTATTTAACAACCCTAGATTTTATAATCCTTATACTAGTATTGAAAATGCTACCGATCGAAGAGATGTTGTTTTAAACTTAATGTATCGTCACGGTTATATTACGAAAGAACAAAGAGATGCTGCCCAAGCTGTTCCAGTTGAAAGCTTACTTGCTAATAATACTGAAGAAAAAACTTCTAACTATCAAGGATTTATTGATACTGTAGTTTCCCAAGTTGAAGAAGATACGAAATTAAATCCTTACTTTAGTGCTATGAAAATCTATACCACTATGGATCCCCGCGTTCAAGATGCCTTAAATACTTTAGATACTGATTCTATTAAATATCCTGATGATAAAGTCGAAGTTGCCGTCGCTGTAACTAGTCCTAAAGATGGTAGTATTGTCGGCGTATTTGGTCATCGTAATTATAGTGGCCTTCGTAGTTTAAATATTGCAACCGATGAGCGAATTAAAAGACACCCTGGTTCTACTGCTAAACCAATCTTAGATTATGGACCATACTTAGAATATAACAATGGCAGCCCAGGAACTTACTTCTTTGATGAACCTATGACTTACTCTAATGGCCAAGTCATTAAAAATGCCGATGATCGCTATACCGGTCAAGTAACTATGCGTAGTGCCTTAAGTCAATCCAGAAATATTCCCGCTCTACAAGCATTTATGCAAAATGATAAAGAAAAAGTTGCTAACTTTGCCCATTCCTTAGGTATAGATTATGGCGAAAACTTATATGAATCCGCCGCTGTTGGTGCTTTCGATGGCGTTAATCCTTTACAAATGGCGAGTGCTTATGCTTCCTTTGGTAATGGTGGTTACTATATAAAACCTTATTCTTATACCAAAATTGAATTTATTGATACCGGTGAGGTATTCGAAAATAAAGCTCATAAAGAAAAAGTTATGAGTGAAGAAACCGCTTATATGATTACTTCTATCTTAATGACAGCCTTCCAAAATGGTGTAGGAGCTTCCTTTACCACTAGTGGTACCGATATCGCTTCCAAAACTGGAACCAGTACCTATGATGGTAATACTATTCAAGCTTATCATATGAGTCCATCCGCATCTCGCGACAACTGGAGTATTACCTACTCCCCAGATTATGCTATTGCATTGTGGTATGGTTATCCCGAATTAGATGCTAATGATGTCCGTTATACTATGGCTATCGCCGGTGCTAATATGACTAACCGTTTAATGACTACCATTGGTAAAAAAATATATAAAACAAATAGTAGGTTTGAAAGACCAAGTAACGTTATCAGTGTAGAAGTGGAAAAAAATACTGTTCCTCTAATGTTACCAAGTGCCAACACCCCTCAAGATATGCGAATGACCGAATTATTTAAAAAAGGTACTGAACCAACCGAAGTATCTAAAAGATATGAAACTCTAGAAAATCCAGCTAGTTTAACCTCTAAAACCAGTGGAAGTAGTATTACTCTAAACTGGCAACCAATAAGTACCCCTTGGTCTATTGATGAAACTAGTCAACAAGAATACTTTAATAATTTTAAAAATATTTTTGGTGATACTAAATGGATGGCTAATATTATAACTTCTCACTATAATACCCAATTAAAAGAAAATGCTCAAAAAATTGGAACTTTAGTATACGATATATATGAAGATAATACTTTAATCGGATCTACTACTGATACCTCATATACAATCAATAATATTAGTTCAGGTAATCATACTTATACTGTTAAATCCTCATATACTATCTTAAAATCTGCTTCCTCATCCGGAGTTAGTATAACTATTAAAAATGGTACTAGTAGCAGTTATGATGATGAAGATGAAGATGATGAATCCGGTATTGGAACCATAACTTTAGCCGATGGAGATGTAAGTTGTGTAACCAAAAATGCTTCTTATACCCCTAAAGGTGTTAGTAAAGTAACAGATACCGATGGTAAAGATATCACTAGAGATGTTACCATAACTAATAAAATTAAACTTGATGGTAATGAAGTAAGTCGAATTGATACCTCTAAAGAAACTACCTACCGTATAGAATATACCATTACCTATAAAGGTAAAAAGAAAACCAAAACTAAAACCATCAATATTCGCAATACTTGTTCCAATTAAAAAGGTTCTCCAACATTTAGTGGGGAGCAAAAAATAGTTCTCACCAACATCTGGTGGGGACTTTTTCTAATGAAGCTACAACATCTGGTGGGGAGTTTTTATACAAAAGCTACAACATTTAGTGGGGAGTAACAATATATTTTGTTACTCTTTTATGAGATAATTTTTAAGTAATTTTATATTACTGGAAATGAAGGAATTTATGAAAGAAGTAAAAGAATTAATGGGGTTAGGTAAAAACTATAAAGTGGAAAGAATTGAGGAGATAAAGAAAAATAATTTAATATATAAAAATATTTATATTGACTTTAACAGTAATAAAAAGAGTGGGATTCGGATATAAAAATTTTACTTTCTTTAGAATAAGATTACTATATATTTTAAATGGAAAAATATTAGGAAAAGTAAAAAAAGATGGTTTTTAAAAAAAACAAAAAATAAGAAAATGAAGAAATTCAAAAAATATCAAAAAGATACAAAATTAGCAATAAAAAAATGTATTAAAAAAATAACAATAAAAAATACCTATTAAAGCTAGGTATAATCTAAGAAAAGTATTAAATTAGCTCCCCACTAAATGTTGGAGAACCATTACATCCCCAATAAACTATCTAATTCAGGAATATCTTGTAAAATTTTAATCAAATTAGAAGATAATTCTTCTTGATCTTTTTCTGTTAAATCATCTACTTTAACGGCTTTTGTAGTATCAATAACATCTAATTTTTCACCATAAGTTACAGTTAAATTAATCTCTACTGTTGTATTATCATCCTTATAAGTTAATAATATATTATTATCACTTTTCTTTTCTAACGTACAATTTACATCTTCCTCATCAACCATATTAATAGTTAAATCATATTTATTATCATTTACTTCTTTAACTACAATATTATTAACAGTATCATTTAAGTTACTAACATCTATAGTATAAGTATCATTTTCTTTAATAATAGATAAATCCTCACCAAAAGTAATCATTTTATAATCCTCATCATCTAAAATATTAACTTCCATATCATCAATAATAATTTTTCCACCAATATATTTATCTAATATACCTTCTCTATAAACCACTATTTCTAATCTATTACCTTCCATTGGATTATTCTTAATAACATCTTTTACTTCTTCTATAGAAACATCTAATATCTTAGCTACCTTATTAATAAACTCTTCATCATTAATAATCTTATCTTGTAATTTACTAACTAAATTATCTAACTTATCATCTTCTAATACAATAGTATAACTCTTTACATTATGTTTTTTATTATTTATAGTTATCGTTTCATCTGCTGTTATAATATCTTTATTAGTAATTGTTTCTATAATACTATCTTTACTAAATTTAACTAATTTTTCTATTGCAGTAATATAATCAAAATTTAATTTATCTAATACTTCATCATCTATATTAAATAAACTATCATCTAATTCTTGTAATAACAATACTTTATTTAATAATTCCTTAGATTCTAAATAAATTGCATTATTATTATAATTAATATTTGCTGATAATATTTTTTTACTCTTATTTTTAATATCAGCTCCCATAACTAATAATTTATGAGCATAATCGCCACCAATATTTACATTAAAAGTATAGTTATTAAGTAAACTTAAATCTTCTAAATCTGAATTAACTTTAATATCTGCATTAATATTAAAAGTATTATTAAGTAAATTTTCTCTTGGTATCACTTCATCTATTTTTTCTATTACATCATTAACATCTTTATAAGTCTTATTTATTGCATTAGCAAATACTTTTTTATTATCTCCTAAAAATATAAAATAACATCCTATAATAATTCCTGCTAAAACTATAATAGATATAACAATTATTAATAATCCTGAACTTTTATTAGAATTAGAAACCTCCTTAATACTATTATCATTATTATCCATAAATATAAACTCCTTTCTTAAATATATCATATCATAAACTACCAATTTTTAAAATTGGCAATTTGCCTTTTTACATATAATTTATATAATATCTTTTTAGGTGTTAATTATGGAATTTAAAATTGGTCAATATGTTTTAGATGAACAACAAACTGCAGCCGTCTTAGATACCTCTAAGCATCTTTTAATTGTGGCCGGCGCTGGTTCTGGAAAAACCCTCACAATTCTCGGTAAAATCTCCTATCTAATTAATACAGTACATATTCCTCCCGAAGAAATAATCTGTATATCCTTTACTAAAGCTTCCTCTTTAAGTTTAAAAGAAAAAATTACCAAAGAATTTAATCTTAACTTACCTGTATATACCTTTCATAAATTAGCTTTAGAAATATTAAAAGATAATAATTATGAAATAGCTAGTGATGACTTATTAAATAATATAATTTATAAATTTTTTAAAGAAGATATTCTTACCAATACCCACTTATTTAAAAAATTATTAAACTATCTTCATCTAAAAAATTTAAAAGAATATACTAAATTATGGCAATATACTCCTGAAAAAATTACTTCCCTTAGTAATTTAATTACCACTTTTATTAACTTATTACAATGTAATAACTATACTCTTAAAGATTTTCCCTTATTTTTAAAACAAATAAAAAAACTCACTAATTTAAATTATTTTAAAGAAAAAACTTTATTAATATTAATCTTAAATTGTTATTTATCTTATGAGCAATATAAAAAAGATAATCATGAAATAGATTTTAATGATATGTTATCTTTAGCTACTAAAGAAGTTACTACTAATGGTTTTAAAAATAATTTAAAATATCTTATTATTGATGAATATCAAGATACTTCTTTAGTAAGATTTAATCTCGTACGAGCTATTTTAAAAAGTACTAATGCCCATTTAATGGTTGTAGGAGATGACTTCCAATCTATCTATCGTTTTACTGGTTGTGAGTTAGATTTATTTTTAAATTTTAATACTTATTTTAATGATACCAAAATCTTAAAAATTGAAAATACTTATCGTAATAGCGAAAATTTAATAAAAGTAGCAGGTAATTTTGTTATGAAAAATAAAAAACAATTACGTAAAGAATTAAAATCTTCTAAACAATTACTTAAACCTATCGAAGTTATTTTCTATAAAAAGATCCAAAATAAATTAGAAGATTTAATCTTAACTATTTATCATAAAACTAAACATCCTATAATGATTCTAGGACGAAATAATAAAGATATCTTTAATTTTATTAATAAAAACTTTAAACTAAATAACGAAAAATTAACTTTAATATCGCATCCCGAAATACCCCTTACTTACTTAACTGTTCATAAATCTAAAGGATTAGAATGTGAAGAAGTAATTATCCTTAATTTAACCGATTCTTCTTTAGGATTCCCCTCTAAATTACAAGATAATCAAATATTAAGATTAGTATCTTTAAATAAAAGTTCTTACCCCTATGATGAAGAAAGACGATTATTTTATGTTGCTTTAACTCGTACTAAAAATAAAGTTTATTTATTAACTCCCCAAAATAATCCCTCTATCTTTGTTAAAGAATTACTTAAAGATTATTCTTCCGATATAAATATTAGTTATAATTAAGTCTTAAAAATAATACATTTATTTTAGGAGGAAGTATGAAAAAAATATTATTTTTCTTAGTTTGTTTTATCTTTTTAGCAAGTATAGTTAAAGCTGAAGATTATGCTCCCAATGCGATAAGTGCTATTTTAATTGAACCTACTACAGGTAAAATAATTTATGAAAAAAATAGTCATGAAGAACTAGCTCCCGCTTCAATGACCAAAATTATGACTTTATTATTAACTATGGAAGCTATTGATGAAGGACGTCTTTCTTATAATGATGAAGTAACCATCAGCCCCAATGCTTCGGGAATGGGTGGTAGCCAAATATTCTTAGAAGTTAACTCTAATGTTAAAGTCGAAGAATTAGTAAAAGGAATCGCTGTTGCTTCTGCCAATGACGCTGCCGTTGCTTTAGCCGAGAAAATAGGGGGAACAGTTGAAAAGTTTGTGGAAATGATGAATAATAAAGCTCAAGCTTTAGGATTAAAAAATACCGTTTTTAAAAATCCTCACGGATTAGATACCGAAGGACATATATCATCAGCTTATGATATGGCCATGATGGCTAAAGAATTATTAAAACATAAAGATATTCTTAAATATACCAGTATTTATGAAGAATATTTAACTAAACCTGATGGTTCTAAAGTATGGTTAGTCAATACTAATAAATTAGTCCGTTTTTATGAAGGCGTCGATGGCTTAAAAACTGGGTACACAGAAGAAGCCGGTTACTGTTTAACAGCTACAGCTACTCGTAATAATCTTCGTCTTATCTCTGTAGTTATGGGAGAAGTATCCAGTGACACACGTAGTAAAGATACCACTAATTTATTAAACTATGGTTTTAATAGTTACAAACTAAACCAAATAATCTCTAAAGATAAAGTTTTAGGTAAAGTAAAAGTTGAAAAGGGTACAAAAGATTATGGTACTTTAATCTTAAAAGAAGATGTAACCGAACTAATAGGAATAAATGATAATCCCCAAGATTATACTCTAAATATTAAAACTAAATCTTTAACTGCTCCAGTTAAACATAATGATATTGTCGGTAGCATCGAAATTATGGATAATGAAGGATTAATAATAAAAGAAGCCGATTTAACTATTAAAGAAGATATTCCTAAAGCTAATATCTTAGATATCTTTCTTAAAAATTTAAAAACTATTATTCTAGGTAATAATATACCAAATTAAAAGTAGGGTAAAAACCTACCTTTTTCTTAATCTTTATATTCTGCATCTAAATAATAAATCGGACGTCCTTCTTTAAAATAATTTTTTTCAAAATCCGTCATAATATTCTTAATCGGTTTTTCCTCATGATGTAAATCTAGACTAACGCGGTTAAAAGAATACCAATATTGTGATAAACTCTCTAAAGAATACGCAAACAATCCCTTATTATCTGTTTTTAAAATAATATGTTTATCTTTCTTAAAAATTCGATCATATAATTTTAAATAACTAATATGTGTAAATCTTTTCTTTTCATCTTGAGGTTTAGGCCATGGTTCCGAGAAAGTAAGATAAATGGTTTCTATTTCTTTTCCAAAAACCTTAGCTAAATCAAGTGCATCCATATTAATTAATCTTAAATTCGTAATATTAACGCCTTCTAATCTCTCCGTTGCCATAACCATTTGCGAAGCATATAACTCTATTCCAATAAAATTGATATTAGGGTAAGCTTTTGCCATATTAATAATAAAATCTCCTCGTCCCATCCCGAGTTCTAAATGAATCGGTTTATTGTTTCCAAAAACTTCCCGCCATTTATTCTTATAGTTAGTAGGATTATTAACAACATAAGGACATTTACTAATAATCTTACTAGCATCTTTTATTACATTGTAACGCATAAATATCAACTCCTATCAGTAGTATATCATAAATTAACGTATTATTCTTTTTAAAGTTAAAGAATCAGGTGTTCTACTATTTTCTCTTGCTCTTACATTATCTTCTATTTGTTTATTTAATCTTTTAATATAAGCACTTGTTAAAATAGTTGCTTTATGTTCTTTTTCTTCTTCTTTTTTATTACTAGATCCATTTAAAACTCGTACTTTAATTTCCATATAAAAACCGTCTTTCTATCATTATTTTACTAAAAAATCTTTTATTTGTCATTAGTAATTAAAAAAAGAAAACTTCTTCTTAAAGTTTTCTCTCTAATTTATTATTATTTAATAATGAACTAAGTCTTTGTACATCTTCTTCATCACTATAAGCATCATATTCTGGAGCATGTTCTATTTCCTGAATATTAAATAAATCCCAATATTCCAATTTAAAATGAAATGTTGCAATTCCTTTAGGGGTTTTAATCCCTGCTACAAAATCCCCATTAAACATCGGGTCATTCACCTCATCATAA
>CANQHW010000018.1 GCA_947623855.1 uncultured Bacilli bacterium
CCAAGCCCTATCATATTTGCTGCTACGTTACTAGCCACATACCCAATTGCTTTATCACTTTTTAAAGAAGGAAATATTTTGTGAAGGAAAGGTCTTATTAAATGAGCAAACTTATCTAATAACCCACTAGAACTAGCTATATTCATAAGTCCTGACCATAAAACCATCATAGGAATTAATTCAATTACTAAATTAATTCCAGCTTTAGCACTTTCTACTATTTCATTATTTATAACTTCAATATTTCCACTAACTAGTGAAAATATAATTCCAATCCCAATTAATAATACCCAAACTATATTAATCATTTCCAAAACATTAGAAAATCTAATAATTTTCTAAAAAACCCTTTCTTTTCTTTTTTTATACTTTTACTTAACATAATATTTTTTTCTATTACTTCTTTTCCATCTATAGAAATAATAGCTTTTCCTACTACATCTCCCTCTAACGCATTCGGATTTTTCATAATTTCATATTTAACACTAATATCCTCTTTATTCTTCTTTAAGACATACACGTCCCTATCTATATATAAAGTACCATCATAATAATTATCTTCTACTTTAAAGTTTTCTTTATCTAATACTAATTCTCTATCATATTTTCTAAAATTTTCTTCATATAAGTTCTTATGATCTAAAAAGTCATTTCCATCATTTAAAGTTACTATTACTAAGTTTTTATTATCCATTGATGCACTAGTTACTAAAGTACGTCTTGCTTTCTCGGTAAATCCTGTCTTCCCACCAGTCGTATATTTATACATACTTAATAACTTATTTTTATTATGCCATACATAAGTCTTATAATCGGTTTTAACTGTAATATCTTTGGTACTAACAATAGTTTTAAATGTTTTATTTTGCATAGCATAAGCCATAAGTAAAGCCATATCATAAGCTGTCGAGATATTTCCATTCCCATCTTTATCTTCTAACCCACTACTATTTATAAATAATGTATTTTTCATCCCTAAAGATGCAGCTTTCTCATTCATTAAACTAACAAAGTTTTCCATACTTCCACTTACATATTTAGCAATCATCATCGCCGCATCATTTCCACTTCTAAGCATTAACCCATATAACATATCTTTTAAAGTCATATGTTCCCCTATTTCAATATAAATTCCACTCCCATAACTTTTTAAAACAGTATCATCTACTTTAACTTTAGAATCAATATCCGCATATTCTAACGCTATAAGACATGTCATAATTTTAGTTGTACTAGCAATTAATCTCTTATCATTAATATTACTTCCTTCTAAAACCCTTTTGGTATCAGCATCCATTACAATATAAGAACTAGCACTAATTGCTAAAACTTTAAAAGGAAATAAAAATAATATAAATAGCAGGAGTTTTTTCATATAACTTCACCTATTTAATCATAAGAAAAAAAGACATTTTTATGTCTAAAATCGTGTCTTTTTTATTTCATTATAAGTTTTTTCTTGTTCAGGACTCATTTTATTTTCATCAATTCGTCCTTTTGAATCTAATTCTTTATATAAAGATACCATAATCCCCATTTCTTTTTTAGATAACTCCTCAATTAATTTAGCTAATCCCTTATAATCGCCCTTTTCTATTAAATCACAATATTCTCTTTTTATTTCTTTAGTAATAATACATGGTGCTAAATTATGTTTACACATATTATAAGCTAAAATAATTCTAGCTGTTCGTCCATTGCCATCTTCAAAAGGATGAATATGTAACAAACGAATATGAAAATTTGCTTCTATTTCATAAAGATTATCCCGATTATGACAATTACTTATTTGATAATTATAATCATCTATTAAATACCATAAATCATTCCGAATCATTTGAGGATGACTTCTAGCCACCTTCGACCCTGATACAATAGCTTCCGTCGTTCTAAAATTACTTACTTCGCCGCCCGTAACCCGTTCAACTAAGTCACATAATAAATTTGTAAAAGCCATATGACTTAACTTTTCCTCCGGCATTTCAAAAATATAGTTAATAGCATTTAATTGATTTAAAATTTTAAGAGCTTGTCTAGCACTTGCTAAATCATCAGTAATACCTTCTAACTCTAAACTACCATAAGCTAACCGGTATTTTAACATTTCAAAATATTTCCTTTTAAAAGTCCCTTCATTTTTAAATTCTAAAAACAAGTATACCACCTCTTACTGGAATATTAACATTTTTTTAAATTTAAGTCAAAAAATAAAACCTTCTAGACTTTTCATATACTTTATTATACAATATTAATCGAGGAGAAGATTATGGATAACGAAAGGGAAAAAGAAAATTTAACTAGAACTAAAAAATATAAAAGTCTAGCTTCTAATAACGAGGTTAAAAAAGAAAAAACTCCCATTATAAGTATACAAGAATTTAAAAATTTAAATGAAACAAAAGACTTAATTGATTTAGGAATAGATGACTTAAATATTGAGAAAACTAAATCCCAAAAGATTTTAGAAGAGGAGCAAATAAAAATGTATAAACAAAAGAAAAATACCGTAAATAAAGAACCTAAAAAAAAGAAAAAAAGAAAATTAAAAAAAGGCACAATCTTTAATGCTCTTATAATTATTTGTATTATCGGCGCTATTGGAGTATTTATTTATTCTTCTATCGATATCTATAAATGGCACGAAGATAATAAACAAATAGAAAAAATAACCGATGAAATAAATGAGAAAGTTAATATAACGGATATTAATCCCGATGATGAAGTAGTTGTTAATGAAAATGATGAACCTAAAGAAAACCCTTATTGGGATTATATTAAAATGTCAATGATTGATGTTAATATGGAAGAACTTAAAGCTACCAATACCGACGCTATAGGATGGATCCAAGTAAATGGTACTAATATCAATTATCCTTTTGTTCAAACTGATAATAATGATTATTACCTTACCCATGCCTTTAATAAATCTTATAATAATGCCGGTTGGGTCTTCCTAGATTATCGTAATGACCCCAATGATTTAGACCGTAATACCGTTATTTATGCACATGGCCGTTGGGATAAAACAATGTTTGGATCTTTAAAAAATCTTCTTAATTCTAATTGGTATAATAACTTAGATAACCATGTTATTAAAGTATATATCAATGGTAAAAGTACTTTATGGCAAGTATTTAGTGTTTATCACTTACCTACTACTAATGATTATATCCAAGTCGCCTTTAATAGTGATGATACCTTTAAACAATTCGTCGACATGCTTCAAGCAAGAAGTTATTATAAATTTAATACTACCGTCAGTGCTACTGATAAAATCATCACTTTATCCACTTGTTATAATGATAATGAAAAAATGGTAATGCATGCTAAGTTAATAAAATATACCAATTAAAAAGCGTTAAAAACGCTTTTTTTAATCGACTATATTTTTAATATCTTCGTATAAATACCCCTTTTGTAATAATTTACTAATTATTTTAGAAGAATTATTTTCCATATTTTTCCGTTCCAATTGTTTCTTAATTTTTTCGTAATCTTTCTTTAGATTACCTAAATCATTTGGTAAAGATACCTTATCTAAAGACTCTATAATCATATTTTTCGAATAACCTAAATTACTTAAATCATTAATAAGTTTTTGTTTTAATTTTAAATTACTAAGATTATTACTTATCTTTAATTTTTTTTGCAAATATTTATTTATTCTTTCTTCCCATACTTTATCTTCTATCTTAAAAAGATTATCAACTTCTTCTTCTGGAAAATCTAAATTTAAAAGTTCTCGTTTTATTTTAAGAGGTCCCTTTAAACTTAAAAGTAAAGCATCATGAATATACGAAGTAATATATACCTTATTATTTAAATAACCCGTACTTTTTAAAGTCTTAATAACTTGTTTTATAATACTTTGATTATAATCCTTTTTAAGTAAAGTAACTAACTCTTTTTCACACCGCAAGCGTCCATTAATTAGTTTTAAAGCTTTATAATAAGCCGCATAATAATTATTTAATTCTAAAATTTTCTCTACTTCTTTAGTAGTTATTTCTTTAGTTAATAATAAATTCTCTTTTAATATTAAATCCTCATATAAATTAAGTTCTACCCCATTATCTAAACTTAATTTATATTGATTATTTTTTAATTTAGTATATTTCAATATCTTCATACTAATCCTCCCTTAATCTTATTATAGTTTGTAAACATTTGTTTGTCAAATATAAATTTAAAAAAGGACATAAGTCCTGTTATAAATTTCTTAATGCTTCATAATTTTTCTTAAAAGATTTTAAGAAGATATCTATTTCTGAATTAGTTGTTAAATAAGATAAACTTATTCTAATCGCACTATTAGCGCGTTTAGAATCTTTATATACCGCTTTCACACTAGGACTTTCTTCTTGCGTTGCACAAGCTGTATTTGTACTTAAATAAATTTCATCTTTTTCTAAAGCATGAATAAAAGTTTCTGGTTTAATATTCATTAAACTAAGATTTAATATATGAGGAATACTATAACTAGTTTTATTTAATTTAATATTTTTATAAGTACTTAACTCTTTAGTAATTCTTTCATTTAATGTATTAACAAAACTTTCTCTACGATCTAAATCCGTTAAAGAAATACGTAAAGCTTTGGATAAAGAAACTATTAAGGGAAGTGGTGGTGTTCCCGGATTTAAAAAATTACTTTTCCCACTACCTTGAATTATTGAAGCAATATTAATCCCTTCTTTAACATATAATAATCCAACCCCTTTTGGACCATAAATTTTATGTCCAGAAAAAGATGCTAAATCCGTATCATTTAAATTAACACTTACCTTCCCTATAGCTTGGGTTAAATCACTATGAAAGAAAGTATTAGGATTTTCTTTTTTAATTATTTGTCTTAAAGTTTTTAATGGTTGTCTTATCCCTAATTCACTATTTACGGCACAAATACTTACTAATATTGTATCATCCGTAACTTTCTTTTTTAAATCTTCAAAATCAATTACTCCCTCTATAGTATTATTGATATATTCAATTTTAAAACCTTGTTCTTTTAAATAATCACAAATAGCATAAATACTTGGATGTTCTAATTTGGAAACTAAAACTTTCTTCCCTCTATTTTGATAAGCTTGACATATTCCTTTTAAAGCCATATTATTAGACATCGTAGCTCCACTTGTATAAGTTATTTCACTTTCTTTAATATTTAATAATTTACTTATTTGACTAGTCGCAGTATTTAATAAATCTCGCGATTTAGTTCCTAAACTATGTAGGGAATTTGCATTTCCTATATACTCCCGACTGACTTTATTATAAGAATCTAAAACATCTAAATTAATAGGTGTTGTCGCCGAATAATCTAAATATACCATTTATTTTCACCTTTTCTATTTTGTATATAAAAGATAACTTAAGAATGCTACCAAAAATGTTAGTACTATGCCCCCATTAATTTTCTCACTAGTATCCGTTTTATCTTTAAGACCTAAAGCCATAATAACCAAGTAGCCGCCAACTAAACCTCCAAAATGGGCCGCATTATCTATCCCTGGCATTATAAATCCTAGTAAAAGGTTAATCACTATAACCGGAATTATCCGTGTTTTAATAATACTACCTAAATATAACCGATAATGATATCCAAAATATAGTATCGCTCCCAATAAACCAAAAATAGCTCCCGAAGCTCCAACACTCATATTATTAGATATTACCGCCGAAAATAAATTCCCTACAATTGCACTACCTAAAAAGACCAAAGTATATTTCGTTTTCCCAATAAAATTTTCTAATTGAGACCCAATCGCTACTAAAGCATACATATTACATAATAAATGTACTAAATTAACATGTAAAAAAGCTGATAATATTAACCGATATAACTGTCCTTGTTGTAAACTACGATAATTATTATTTCCAATAGCTAATAAAACACTACTACCATCTTCATAAACTAATAACATACTTAAAAAGTATAAAATAATACATATTACTACAATTATATTTGTAATAACTATTTTTTTAGGTTTAAATATTTCTTCAAAATGACGATTATCTTTTTCGGTTTTTTTATTAATATCTTGAGTCACATTAACTAATAAACTTAAATCACCTTTATTTTTTAATAATTTATTTTTAATATCTGGAAAAGATGAAAGTAATACTTTGTTTTTCCCAATATCTTTTTCATCTTTAATACTTACTGAAGATATTTTTTTCGAATTAATTAAATCAATATTCTCATTTATATCTAAAAATATGGATAAAGTATTCATTTTAAAAGATACAGTCTTTTTCTTTATCTGACGCATAACATTATTCGTTTTAAAAATATCAAACTTGTATTGTTCAATGTTATGAATATAATTAGAATTAATTCTGACTATTTTATAAGGACCATCACTATTTTCTAACCATACTTCATTTTTAACCCCATTTACTATCATGGGTGTGTAATTTTCTTCCGTTATAAAATAGTGGACAAGTTTCATAACTATTTGTTCTTTTTCGTCCATAACTACTGTACTCATACTTTCTTCCTCCATCATATATTTTATTATAAATCATAAGATTAGTAAAGGTGATTTTTTATGTTTTCTTATCTCTTAACTTATTATTTAATAATCATATTTTTATTTCATTTACCTTTAAAAAAACTAATTGATATGCATAAATTATCTTTAGATATTTTCTTTTTTATAATTAGTAATATTATTCTAATTATAGCTATACTTGTATTTTATTTTTATTATCAAGATAAATTTTTTACCATAATTTTAAATAGTTTTATGCTTATAAATACCTGTTTTTATGGTAAAGAACTATATTCTTATAATCCTCATTTATTATGGTATATAATCCCCTATTTTATAAATAATATTCTATTTATGATGTTATCTTAGAAAGAAAATCTTTAAAATATGCTGGTAATTCACTTATAAATTCCATTTTTTTATGAGTTATTGGATGAATAAAACTCATTTTATAAGAATGTAAGAATTGTCCTATTCCTTTAATAACTTCTTTACCATATACGGGATCATTAAATAACGGATATCCAATATAAGAAGAATGTACTCTTATCTGATGCGTTCTTCCTGTTTCCAACTTAAAATTAACTAAAGTATAATCTTTATATCTTTTTAAAACTCTTAAATGGGAAATAGCTTTTTTAGAATTTTGAGCTGTTACACAAAACTTTTTCCGGTTTTTCTTATCTCTACCAATTGGGGCATCAATAGTAGCTTTTTCATGAGGAAATACGCCACATAATAAAGCTAAATATTCTCTATCTATTTTTTTATTTTTAAAATCTTCACTTAATAATTCATGAACTTTATTTGTTTTCGCAATTAAAAGTAACCCACTAGTATCTTTATCAATCCGGTGCACAATACCGGGACGAAACTCTTCTTTTTGGGATAAATTTTGCGTATAGTTTATTAAAGCATTAACTAAAGTATTATCACTATTACCTGCTCCGGGATGAACTACTAACCCAGTTGGTTTATCAACAACCATTAGATAATCATCTTCATAAACAATATTTAATTTTAAATCTAAAGGTTTTAAAGTATTATGTGTATTATTTACAATATCAATAGTAATTATATCATTTTCAATAACTTTATAACTCGGTTTTATTTTTTGCTTATTAACTAAAATATGTCCCTCTTTAATATTCTTTACAATACTTTCTCTACTTATATCTACATAATTAGTTAAATATTTATCAATTCTTAAATTACTATTTTCCGCTACTTTTAGTTGCATAACGATCTTCTCCTTTAATAATGGCTACAATTAATAAAAATATCCCCATACATATGCCAATATCAGCTAAATTAAAAACAGGAAAACTATATTTAAAAATATAAATAGATATAAAATCTCTAACATACCCATATAAAACCCTATCCAATAAATTACCTAAAATTCCTCCAAATAAAAGACCAAAAGCTAAAGTATTGCGTTTATTCTTTTTAAAAGCAAACATATACCGATAAATTATTATTAAAGCTAATAACGTAGTAATAATGATAATACCAGGATATTCACTTAAAAAACCCCAAGCTGCTCCCTTATTATGAGTGGGATTTAAATATAAAATATTTTTTAAAATAGGAAAATTACTATCAACATGAAAATATATTTCTATTAAAGTTTTAGATAAAAAATCTATTAATAACCAAAATGTCGATATTAAAAACATTTTTTTAGTCATAATAAGTCCTCCTTTTAGTTCCTTAATTATATCATAAATCTACTAAAATTACATCATTCCCAATTTTTTTAATATTACTAAAATAAATAGAAACTTCCCCACTTGAATTAAAAATATTACGCAGATGCATTTTTTCTTCCACAATTAATCTTAAAATCTGCCCATCTTCCCTAATCTCTGCATCAATAATTCTTCCTAATCTTTGACCATCTAAACTAACAATATCTTTTTGTTGTAAATCCGATAAACGCATAAAAGTATCACCTAAAAAAGTATATTATTCATTTACAAAATTTAGTAAATTAGTTATACTATGGATAGAAAGGAGTTTATATATTATTATGGAGTATAGTTCTAGTACAAGTGTTGCCGGTGTTTGGGCATTAGTTAGTTTTATCCTAGCTATTTGCGGTGCCTTAGTATTATATTTTACATTTTTAAATAAGAATAACGACAATAAATATTCTGGTTTCTTAGGATGGTTATATGATTTTTTATCTTTTAAAACATTATCATTAGAAACTATTTTAAAAATCGCTTATTTATTCGTTGCCCTATTCATAACTTTAGCATCATTTGAATTAATTGGGGTTAACTTCTTATCATTTATCGTTACTTTAGTAATCGGTAATTTAATTACTCGAGTAGTATTTGAAAGTGGTTTACTTATTTTATTAATGTATCGTCAATTGGTGAAGATAGGTAATAAAAAATAAGGTTCGAAAAAGGAACCTTTTTTATTTGATTAATTTTCTTACATTATTAATCGCATTTTTTTCTAACCTTGATACTTGTGCTTGCGAAATATTTAAACTCTCGGCAATTTCCATTTGCGTCTTACCCACAATAAAACGCTCTAGTAAAATATTTCTTTCTCGTTCTTTAATCTTCGTTAAAGCTTTTCTTAATGATATAAGCATATCTCGATCCGTATTTTTTTCTTTTTTGTCCGCAATTTGATCTTCTAAATAAATCGTATCTCCCCCATCATTATAAATAGGTTCAAATATCGACATAGGAGATTTTAAACTATCTAAAGCTTCATTTAATTCATATTCACTAATCTGAAAATGGTCCGTTAAAACTTCTGAAGATGCTTCCCTTCCATATTCATTATAATAACTTTCTTTAAAAGATAATATCTGATAAGATAAATCTTTAATACTTCGACTAATTCTTAAACTCGTATTATCTCTTATATATCTTTTTATTTCCCCTAAAATTAAAGGTACAGCATAAGTAGAAAAAGCACAATTATAACTTAAATCAAAATTATCAATAGCTTTAATTAATCCAATACACCCAATTTGAAATAGATCATCTAAATTATGTTTATCTTTAGGAAAACGTTTTAACATACTTAAAACTAATTTTAAATTCCCATTAACGATTGTCTCTTTAACATCTTCCCCATTTCTTAGTCTTTTAAAAAGATTAATTGTTTCCATATTAGATAAAACTTTAATATCATTAGTATTTAAATTCGTAATATCAACCTTATATTTGGACATAGAATCTTTCCTTTCACCATTAGTATTGTGAAAAGAAAGATTTTTTTATGCACTTTTACATATAATTTAATATGAAAAAATATTTTTTTAAAGTGTTTATAATTCTAAGTCTTATAGCAACTTAAAATGGGTTTAACTTCCCTTTTCTTATTTTATTTAATAGAATATTTAAAATATCAAAGATTTAATATTAAAAGTATCGCTCTTTCTTTAATTATTTTTATTAGTAGTATTATCTTAATTTTATTTAAAAAACCTCTTACCATAATCAATATTTTATTATTCTATTTAAGTATCTTTTTTTCTTTACTTACTTATTTTCTCAATTTAAAGAAAAAAAGTAATAATAACTTTTATTATATTATTACTTTTATTAGGAAGTATTTATCCTCCTAAAATATTTCTCTTTAAAGATCCTCTTACAAATACTTATGGATTTTCTTTTAACCAAGTTTCTAAATAATTAAGAAAATCATGGGTATTTGATTTATAATTTTTAGGTTTAAAAGAAGATATTTCTTTAACACATTTTTCTAAATTATCAGTCCCATCTAATAAATAACCTTGTTCTTTAAATTTGGTAATTATTTGTAATTGATGATCATTTACATGTTCCTTATATTTCTTTAAACGAGCTACGGCGATGATTTTTTTATGCATCTCTAAAGCTTTGGTAATTGTTCCCACTCCTCCATGAGTGATTAAAAAACTACATTCTTGAATATATTTATTGTACTCTTCATCACTTAAATATTGATAAGTTTTAAGATAAGGACTTTGATAGTAAGTATCTCCCGTTTGGACCACAACTTCTTCCGTAATAACTTTTTTCCTAACTAGTGATTCTACTTCTTTAATAAGTCTTATAAATAATTTATCTTGAGTCCCTAGTGTAACTAAAATCATTTAAAATACTCCTCCTTTATAAACAGCTTTAGGATAAAGTTTTAGCATACTCTCCCATTGAACTAAAAATAAGTCAGCGAATTTATAAACAATCTTCCCCGTAAGAGTTTTCGTATTAATATTGGCAAAAGATTCAATATAAATTATTTTACTACCAAAAAGTTTTCCAATACAACAAATAGGTCCCGCGATATTTGGTCCCGTAGTAATAATATATCTGGGCCGCACCTTAAAATATAAATATAAACTTTTAAAACAAGTTATAATAAGTCTTAGCGGATGCATAAAACTACTATTTCTTACTAAATAATATATATGATTAGGATAACGTTTCTCTAAAAAAGAAGTCGCCGGACATTTTTCGGTAACTAAAACATACGGATATTTAGAAAATAAAGGACTTAACTTTAAAATTTCTGTTAAATGTCCTCCCGCTCCCGCAACAAACATTATTTTTGATTTAGAAGATTTTGCCATTTAGCCATCACACTTTCTTTAGTATATTTTAAAGAGGTTTTTAAAGCATTAGACGAAAGTCTTTTTAACTCTTTTTTATTTTCTAATAATTCTAAAATTTTTGAAGCCATTTCATGTTCATTGCGATTTTTTATTAAAAAACCATTATAATTATTAGAGATTATTTCTCTAGCCCCTTCCGCACTATCAAAAGCTAAACAAGGTATACCATAACTCATCGCTTCAATTAAAACTAAACCAAAAGATTCCGTAAAAGAAGTCATAACAAATAAAGAACTATTTAAATATAACTCTTCTAAATCCGATCCACTTTTAAACCCCGTCATATGAACATAATTAGCTAAATTACGATTAATAACTTCTCTTTCAATTGAATCATAATCTGGTCCATCTCCCACTAAATATAAAATAACTTCACTATTTTTACGATGTAAAATATCAAAAACATTAATTAAATCTAATTGCGCTTTCTCATTAGCTAAACGTCCTACATTAATAATATTAAAATTATTTAAAGAAGCTTTTTGGACCGGAATATTTTCTAAAAAATTAGGAATCCAAACAACTTTAGTCGCAAAGTTTTTTAAAGCACATTCCTTTTCATAAAAATTTTGTAAATCTTCACTTACTGTTACTAAATAATCACAATTTTTTAAAGAATTAAGAACTTTTTTAGCATTACTTTTAATATTATGATGATGATTATGTTCCCAAGCAATTGTTAAAGACCCCTTCGTTGCATATTTAGAAACTATTTTATTAAATTCTACCCGTGAAGAAATATAAATATCTCCCTTAGTATTTTTTAAAGCTTTCTTAATTAAATATTTTTTAAAAATTAAAATATATAAACTAAACATACTATCTTTTAAAAATTTAAAAAATTTTAATTTTTTAAAATAATCTTTATATAAAGCTTTTAAAAGTTTTAAAAATTCTAAATGTTTAATATATAATTTATAATCCTCGACTCTTTTAGCTATATCATCTTTTATTAAATATTTTACTTTAATTTTTTTATTTAATTTATAAGGTGGTGTTTTATGGATTTGATAAAAAGATATGATTTCAACGGCATAATCATGGATAAGTTCATTAGCTAAAGTTGTAACAGCTTTTTCTATTCCGCCATAACTTAAATGAAGAACAGGAATTATAACCTTTTTTTGCATATACGTTCACCTCGTTTTATTATAAAATATTTATTTTTTTTAGTAAAGTTATATTACATATTTTCAACTTTTTTCCGTAAGTAATATTCACTATTTTCAATAGCAATTCGTTCAACTACAAAAATCATAACAATAATATTTAAATTAAAAGATCCCCCATAACTTAATAAAGGAAGTGGTACTCCTGTTAAAGGTGCTAAAGCTAAAACCCCTATTAAATTAATTACAATATGAAGTAAAATAAAAGCAAAAACGCCATAAGCTATTAAAGCATTTCTTGTATTAGTAGCTCGTCTAGCGATAAGTAAAATTCGATATAACATAAATAAATAAGCTAAGATAACTAAAATACCTCCAATTAAACCTAACTCTTCAACAATAATTGGAAAGATAAAGTCCGTATGGGCTTCTGGTAAATATAAATATTTTTGTGTCGAATTACCTAAACCAACTCCTGTAATTCCCCCATTTTTAATCGCAATAAAACCATTACATACTTGATAACCACTAGGTTCACGATATCTCGTACAAGGACTTTGAAAATTAAATCTCCCCAGCTGCCGCGAAGAAAAAATACTTTTACCAAATAACATAAGTCCAATAACTCCTACTAAAACTCCCATCGCAATTATTTTATAACACTTGTTTTTCGTATATTTTGGTATCGGTACAGCAAAAAATATTAAAGCCACAATCCCACTAATTATTAAAGCACTCCCCGCATCAGGTTGCATTAAAACTAAAGCAAAAATAATAATCCCAATAATTAAAGGAAATAAATACCGATAAGGATCTCTTTCTTTTTTAATAATTAACCGATTATAATAACATCCTAAAAAGATAATTAATATTGACTTAGCAAACTCACTAGGTTGAAAACTAACTGGTCCAAAATCATACCATCCTTTAGTACCATTACTAACTACGCCATATAAAAATAAACCTGCTAAAGCCCCAATTACGCCGATGATTAGAAAGGGCGCAAAGTACTTATAAGATTTCGTAGGAACCCGTATTATTAAAAATAAGCTTATAACTAAACTAAATATCGCAAAAATAGCTTGTTTTATAAAATAATAATTAGACGGAACATTTTGCGTTGCAATAGTTAAAAATGAAGAAGCAGTATACACCATAATAAGCCCAAATATTATGAGTATCAATGTTATTAGAAATAACCATAAATCCATTTTAGCAATAAGCTTCTTCATTTTATTCACGTATAATCAATCTTATAGAAATATTAATTAATTTCTTATTGATTGATCCCTTTCTATTTATATTTTTTATTA
>CANQHW010000019.1 GCA_947623855.1 uncultured Bacilli bacterium
GTTGTAATTCTTTACCAGAAAGATTTTCTAAATTATCAAAACCTTTTGTTTGGCCAAATGTATCCCTTATTAATCTGCTTAATGCTCTATAACGTTGAATATCTGCTGTATGGAATATTATGTTACCAGCACCTTCTAAATATCCATCAATACCAGTTATTGCATCATAAGTGGTTTTTATACCTACTCTTTGTTGAGCACTTGCAAACCAGTTTTTTCCTGGTCTATTAAACTCTGTTAAACCATTAATATCAGTGGGTAAATCTTCTGCTGACATATCATTTAAGTTAAATGGAATACCAGTTTTTGAAAAAATATCTCCAAGTTCTTGAAAATGTCTCATATAATCATTTCTTTTAGGAATTGCATCATATCCTAAAGAAGTAAGAACTTCATTTATTTGGTCTATATATGTATCATATTTACCTCTAATTATTTGAGCAGCTTTTTTTATTTTTTCTTGAGTTTTAACATTTGGGAATTCTTCTATTAATTCTAATTCCCCATAATTATGGATATTGTTTTTTTCGTCAACATATTGACCTTCAGCATATTTTTGTACTGCTGCACTTTCTTTTGAACGTGCTTTAATACCTAATTCAGCTATCTCGCTACGTTCTTTATTTAACCATCTTGTTTTTTCAGCTGTATTATGTTTAGTTTGATTGATTGTTGCATCATTAATCTTCTTACCTAATTCTCTTCCAAATACTTTTTCATTGACTCTAATAGGGTCAGTTAATTGATAGTTTATACTTTTAATATCATTTCCAATAGATAATTCTGCTGGAACGATATCCATTTCATTTATAAGTTGGGTTTGCACTTCTTTACGTGTTAATTTAGTTTTATAATTATTTAATGCTTCTTCAATTGGTTTAATATTTTCTTGTGCAGTTTCATTTATATTGTTTGGATTCATTAATCTTTGAGTATTTTCATTCATTGGTGGCAATACATTATCAATTAAATCTGCTTCAGTAGGCGCTTTTATACTATTTCTAGTCGGAAGTATAGTTTCATTAACATTATTTTGAATAGTTTCTCCAACTCCTGCTGCTTTATATATTTCATTAACCCACTCGTCTATTGTAAATTTAACGTACTTACTTCCTTGTCTATTTAAGTTTTCTTTTATGTTAGGTTTAGCACTATGCCAACTTTGAATAGCATATTTTTCTAATTCAGTAGAAGAATCTGTATTTATATTATTACCAATAAATTTAGCGACTTCTAACCATTCAGTTTTAGTTCTTTTTTCAGTGTTCCTATATCCTGGCACAAAACTTTCTGCTTGGTCAAGAACTTCACTATTAAAATCGCTTAAGTTTTTATACTTTGAATACTGATTCCTTATATCATTAAAGGTCACTTCTGTTGATAAATCTGCATATTTAATTAATCCTTTAGATTTATTTTCTAAATATGTTTTACGTCTTGTTTCTTCTTCACTTAATTCAAAAGGTAAATCATTTAATTCACTTAATTCTGCTTGTTCTTGTTGTGTTAAATTATTTGATTCTTGCATATTACTATTAGTAGATAATGGTACATATTGACTTTGTTGGTTATTTGTGCTATTATCATTAGTAGATGAAGTGATTGGTCGCAATTGTAGCTTCCCGTCACTTCTTTTTATTATGCCTTCGTCTATATCATATAATAGATTCCCTTTAGCGATATTATCCTTCATGAATTTATCATAATTATTTCTTCCATATGCACTAGTCATTACATTAGAATCTATTTCTATATCGTTAATTATTCCTTTTCCATCTATTTTAATACTTGCAATGATAGGTCTATCTTGATTATCAGCCAGTTCGGTAATTACAACTATACTGTCAGATTTAGTATCAGATTTAAGAATATTTAAAGGATTAGCAATTGCGTTAGGTAATTGTTTAACTAAATCCACACCTAAATTATGATAATTTGCGCCTTGATAATTCCCACTAGAATTAGTTATCGTTTTTAGATGCCTTTGAGTAAGTGTTATAGGTAAATTTTTAAGACCAATATCTTGTAAAATTTTTGGAGTATTCTCACTTACTATTAACATATTCTCTTTTGGATACGTTCCATTTAAAACTTCATCAACTTGCTTCGAAAATATATTACTATCGTTTTGCATAAAATTACCAGATTGAATATTTTGGTTATTAACAACTGGTACATTATTTTTTATAGTAAATTGATTATCAGTACTTTGATTAACTATATTAGTAGTATTTTCTTTGTTAAATTGTTCTACACCTTCATTAACATTAATATTAGAACTTCTACCCCTTATAGTATTAATTGTGGATGGAATACCTCCTAATCCTGCTGCTAAAGTACCAGAAAAGAAGTTTTCCCATAATTCTTCATTGCTAAATTTTTCTCCTAAGTCTACACCTTTAATACCTAAATTATTTTTAGCATAATCCATTAAATGTTGTGAACCATAATTTAATAAATAAGAAGCTACTTCTTCAGCACCTTCTCCTACAGCTTTTATTCCAGATTTAGTTAATGTTTTAACTAAACCATCTTTCATATTCTTGGTAATACCATTTACTATTGCATCATCTAAATCTGAACCGCCTATACCAAATGTTCCAAATAAACTTTCAGAAATACCTTCAGCTAAACCTCCAGTAATACCATTGGCCCAAACTTGCCAGTCTTCAGCATTTTTTTGTACTGCTTCTCCCATACCAGAAGATGCACCACTTATCAAAGAAGTAACCGGTAAATTAAACTTTTTACCGCCTACTGATAATGGTACATTACCCTTACTACCTAGCAATTTAGATGACGTTACTCCTTGTGCATACATATTACCAATAGACGATATTACATCGTCTGTTTTTTCCCCTAAAACCGAGTTTTTATCTATTGTTTTATCTGCACTTTTAAATATTTTGCCAGTTAAATCTTCTGACGCATTTTTTCTTACTTGATTTGCATAGTCATGGGCTCCTAGCCAGTCAACAACTTGAGCACCACCATAAGCTGCTAAATCTCCAATACTTTCTCCAGCCCTTAAGACACCTTTAGCTATATTAGTTCCTATATCTGCTGTAGTTCCACCTATTGTTTTGATAACATCACCGAATTGATATCCATCAGAAAATGCGCCGCTATTAAACCAAGTTCTTTTTTCTTGAGTTTGTTCTTGAATCTTTTTCTTAGTTTTATCATCTTGTTTAACTATTAGGCCTTTTGAATTACGAGTATATATAGCCATTATATTACCTCCTTATTATCTACTTCCTCCTCCTGATGCGTGACCAAATGGAAGATTTTTCCCCATATCAGCAGTTATATCAATATATTTATTTAAAGTTCCTTCCCAATACCAAAGTCTACCATCTGGAGTTTTCCAAATATTTTGAATATTCCCATTGTTATTATATTGATCACCTGTTTTTGTCAGTTTTTGTCCTTTTATATTATTTGGTTGATATCCACTTCCAGGGTTTTCACTCCATTCAAAAACGCCATTTTTAGCATCGGCATTTATAGTTCCAGTATATGGGTTAGGAGCAATTGATAAGCCATTTGACGATAGACTTTCTCCACTTAAGGAAGTATCAGAATTATCTAATGAGTACCCACCATTTCCACTAGAGCCGCCATAATTTTTAGCTAACGACAAAGCATATTCTCTTTCCCAATTTTGTTGTGCTAGAGCATCTTGTTGCTTTTGATAATCGAATTGTGCTTGCCATTGTCTTATGGCTTCTTCTCTTGCTTTTTCTTGTTGAATGTTGTTATATTCCGTATTATACCTATTGAAGTATTCGCTATCTAATGATTGATTATATTGTAATTGATTTTGAGTTAAGGTATTTTTGTTATTGTAATAATTTTCCGAATATTCTAATTGCATTTTTAGTTTTTCTAATGCGTTTTGTGCTTTTTGTACGTCATTATTAAGACGTGCCTCATTCATATCATTATCATATTGTGTAAAAGCATCTTGCATAACTTTATTAGCAGAAGCAAGTCTATTTTGATATGTATTATAACCGCCAAGTTTAGCAGTCTCACTTACTCCACTATTTAATAAACCATTACTCGCAAAACTTTCAGCTTGTAATCCATAAGGATTAATATATGAAGTATAATCATTTTTAGCTCTTTTTTGTTCAGCTTCCATATTTTGCCTTGCTTTTTCTTTTTGTTGATTAATTAAACTTTCTTGAAATGCTAATTGTTTATCTAATATATCATTTTGAGTACTTTCATATTGATTTAAAAATGAGTTTTGTTGATTATATAAGTTTTCGTTATTTTGAAACATTTCTCCATAAGCATTATTGCTTTGGTTTAATGCTGCTTGTTTTTGATCCTCAATTTTTGATAACCTTTCATCCATGTCTTATTCCTCCTATCTTTTAATATATCCAGCAATAAATCCTTGCAAAGTACAAGAAAAAATTCCAAATGGCTTTTTGGAACTAAACTTTAACTGAATATCTTTGAATTTTTTATCTTTAATTCGATATGCTATATATCCTTTTTTATCACTAAATACTTTCTTTTCTTTTAATACACCATCAACTAATGTATCAACGTGTATTGCTTCATTACCCATTACTTTTAAATCCGCTACATTTCCTCTTTTATTTGTTGTTTTAGTATAGCTAGGATAACCAAAATCATCTTTTGGCGTAGTCCAGTAACATTCTACGTCTAATCCGTTATCAGTTACACCTTCTAATACATATAATTCCCCTTCTTTATTTCCTAGATATAATTTACTTCTGTATTCTTTTATAAAATTAATGTTATATGGTAATTCCCAATAAAACCACTCATATTCAATAGAATTAGCTTCACTTTGATATTTTTTACGACTATCAGCTAAATATACATGAGAATTTACTAATGCTAGTAAATAACCATTGTATTCTGCTAATTTAACGTCATTATAATCATTTTCCAATAATAATTTTGTATCTACTAATGTAGACCGATGCTGTAAGTTTTGTTCACTATATAAAGAACTATTAGAAATACCTTCTAAGCCGCGATTAGAGAAGAAAACTATGTCGTCATTGAAGTTTATACCAGTTGATACGCAACCTAATGAAATAGAACCATTTACACTAGGATAAATCTTATTATATGTATTATCTATTGTGGGTGTTAAATAATAAACACTACTTGAATTTTGTTCTATTTCTTTTATTACCCATAAAACATTATTACCAGGAATTATTGCTTTTATTTTAGCTAAGTTTAATCCACATTCGTAATATGCAGTATCTCTTACATAACGGGGATCATTTAACTCACAATGAAATATTGCGTTAGGATAATTAGGATTACCTGTAAAAAAGATTCTATTGTCAAACTCACATAGAATTGTACAATTTAAAATTCTTCCTAAATAATCATCTCCTGCTTTACTATACGTTATTATTACTTCGCTTTCTTTAGCAGGAGCATTACTAAATGTTACTATTCCTTTCTCTCTATCTACTCTAAATCCAATATTTTCTATTAAAGGACTACCATTTATTGTTGCTTCCATAAGGTAAATATTTGCACTATCTAATCCTTGAGCATCCAAATAATAATCTTTACTTGTTCCATCGCCTATAAAAGCATTCTTTCTTAATGATGTTAAACAATTAACTGGTTGATAAACTAAATCTGTATCAGTTGATTCATCTATCGTTGTTGAACCGTCCGGATTTTTATAATATGAAGTCATTGGTATTGTACCTTCTACTTTTTTAATTGTTTCTCCATCATATTCTAAATAATTTATACCATCTTTAATAAAAAGAGTATTTTCAAAAACAAATGATTGGCTTTGTATTACATTCATACCAGTAAATAACTCTTTTGTTTCGGCTGGAGTATTAGGAAAATTTATCCACTTATATAGTTTCGTCCCAACGTGCACTAATACATGTAAGACATTATTTTTACTCAAAAAGAATAACCCTAGAATATCATTATTGAAAGTATTTAAAAGTTTTAATCCTGGTCTTGTTTGAATACAATCGCTATCTTCATAAACCTTCCACATATTCAATGCTAGTGGACTTCTTGATGTTTTAACATCATTATTAGTAAAATCTACGCCTCTAAAATTAGCATATTTTCTAGTTAATAAATCACTAATACTAGACATTTACACCACCACTTATAGTTATAATCCCATTACTTCTTCTTGGATCAATACTATTTTTCATTTCCATATATCTCTTATAGAAATATTCACCATAATTACTAATCATATCCATTTTAAGTAAATCAGCTGCTATTCCATAAGGCATTATTTCTAATAAAACGTCATCTAATTCAAACTCATATGTATTATCATAATTTTCTGCTGTAGGTTCTAATTCTACTAGCTCAGGATATTTGTAATAATAAATAGTAAACTCTCCTTCAAAGTCTTCAGGAAGTTTCAATGTGTTATCATCTATCATTTCATAATCTACGTCTTCATTAAAAACTATTTTATTCACTTGATAACAGTCTTCTATGTAGTCTTTTAGATTTAATATTTTATCGTCATCTTCAGCAATCTCTATTTCTGTATTAGCAGGTATTTTACGATACTTCATTAAATCTAATTGTATTTGATTAACTACTCCATTTATTTTATTTTGTACATCTTCATCCTCTGCTAACTTTGGCTCTTCTGGATAATATTCTTCAATAAGACTAAACGTCTTTATCTTCATTTCCCTTAGTGTCATTTGAATCACCTTCATAAATATTTTTTATATTCTTTATATCTTCTTCTACTTCTTCTAAAGTACACATTTGATATTGAGGAACAATAAACCCTTCTTGTTCATTCCATATCAAAATTGTTCCACTAGGTACTTTAATAACTATTTTAGAAGTTTCTTCTAGTGTAATTTTACCTAGATCTTCTTTTCTTTTAATTTCAGTTGTTAAAGTTAAATTCTTAAATGTTTGATGAACAGTACCATCTTCTGTTTGTTCTTTAAATTCTGTTGTTTCATCTACTTTCTTTCCATAAATTTGTTTTAAATTTGGTCTTAATGTGTAATATTCTACTTTTTCCATGATAATTCCTTTCTAATAGTCGTGTTTGTAAGAATTGCACTTACATATACTTTTAACACGATAAAAAAGAGAGTTCTCACTCTCTTAAATTAAGCACTTAAACCGTCTTTTTTAGTTTTTAAGACAACTACTTCTTTTGGTCTAGCTACTAAAGCACCAAAGACATATAATCCTTTTAAAGCAGATTCAAAACCATCTTGAGGTCTATATGCTTCTACTTTGTTGATTTGTTCGGCAAAGGCCACAGCATGTTCAGTTCTTAAGATGTTATATACATCTGTTTCATCGTGAGGTAATAAGTTTTCAATAGTAATATTAGCATTACCATATTTACCAACAATACCTTTTTTAGCCATTTCTACATTGTTAGTTAATAACTCAGTAATAGATGGTCTAATAAATTTATAATATGTTGGGTCAACTTCTAACCAATATGATTCGCTAACCTTACAGTTATTACCATAAAGTACAGCAAAACCGTTTTCGATATGTTCAATAGCATTTGCTTTTGATGGAGTAATACTATCTACTGCTGCAATATCTTCATTAGTTACACCTTGTTTGATAACTTCAGCAACATATTTGTCGCCTTCTTCTGATAAAGCAATAGCTCCTTCTTTTGCAGTCGCTTCCATAGCGCCTGGTACACTTTGAGCTTTAACTACATCATCTAATGAAATATTAAAGTAATAAAATTGGTCTAATTTTAATGTCATATCAGTAGCACTAATAGATTCTCTATCAATTTTAGTACCTGGTACATATTTTTTAACAGTAGGTCTTACTGCGTTTAGAATTTTAACCTCCTTTGCATTTTTACTATCTTTTTCAAACTTGAAGTCACAGTGATTTCTTAAACTAGTGACAGTTTCTAGTGCTCTTATATAGGCTTGATGCCATATAGTTTGTTGAGCAGTATCCATAAATTAAATCATTCCTTTCTATTTTTGTGAAGTCATTGATTTTCTTACAGCTTCCCAAACACCTGGTTTATCTAAATCATCTAGACTTAGTTTAGATATTTCTTCATCTGTATAAAAATCTTTAACTTTTTCTCCAGGAGCATTTTTCATACTTCCCGGATTTTCAACCTTTGGTTTTGGTTGAGTACCTTTATACAAGGCATAAATTGTTTTAATAGGCACATTAGAATTAAATTGATTTCTAAAATCAACAAAACCCTTGTTTTTTAGAAGTTCTTCTTTTGCACCTAAACTTAGCAATTCTTTTTTATCTCTTTCTTTAGTTATTTCGTTCCCCAAAGTAGTAAAGATAACTTTCTCACGCTCATTCATATTGTTATAACCTATTGAAGCTAAACGATTAGCTTCATTTACCATTGAATCATAACCTTCGTCTATGAACTCTTTCGCTTCTTCTCTTGCCAAGATTTCTACTTCCCTAGAACTTAATCCAGGTTTATATACATCTGGAAGTGTTACACCTTGATCTTCGTATGCTTTACGAAGTTTGGTATTAGCTTCATCGATGTCTTTAGCACCTAATGTGCTTTTTAATACTTCTTCAGTATCTCGATACTTAGATAAAGTTCTTTCAAACTCTCTGTCTTTTCTATCAAGTCTTGGTTTAATCATTTGATTAAATTCTTCTTGATAATCAGGATTTTCCTTTAACAGTTCTCTAAGTGTTTTCTTACTTTCTTCTTTTTCTTCTACTGGTTCTTGTGGTTCAGTATCAGCGGTATCAGTAAGTTCTATACCTTCCACATTTTCTTCTGTAGTTTGTGTTTCTACATTTTCAGTTTCGTTAGTTTGTTCTAACATTTCATTTTCTTCCATTTTTCCTCCCGTTTTTAGTCCGTCGACTATTTATTCCATACATTTATTGCCGATATGTTAGGCATAATAAAACCCGATATTTCTATCGAGTCAATTAGTGCTATTTTATAAGCACTGTGAAGATAATAGGACTCCAACCTACACTAGATAGTTTTAACTTTCCATCCACCCTTATGTCTAAATCCATAAGTTTCGGGAGGGTATTAACCTCCTGTTCTACCGCTATTGAACATATATCTTCACACTACCTATAAAGTAGTGTTATACATTTTGTATAGCTTGGCCTATTAATTGATTACCTTGCTCTGCTATACCCTCTATTTCATTTTGATTATTCATTTGCATTTGAGCTTGGTTCTTCATGGCCTGAGCTTGTTGTTCTAATGCATTGATTTGTCTTTGAGCTTCATTTCTCTTCTTTTGAATATTTTGTAATTTTATCTTTGGCATTACACTATCAGCATCTAAGCTTTCTACATACTCATCAAATGTTATCATTTTATTGGTAAACATATTTTCTAATGATAATTCTTGAGCATATTTATCATAAGCTCCTTTAGGTGTTATATCTATTTTAACACTTGTATTTAAAGCTTCCAGAATATAACCGGGCACTTGTACAAGATTAACGCTTGTTTCTCCAGTTAATTCGTCTTTATTCTCTTCTTCTATCATTAATCCATCACTAGCATACGTTTTCCACATATCAAACCATATTCTTGCTATATCCTCTAAGAAAGACTTTAATCCTATTAATTGGTCGTTTAATGGTTGATTTTGTGCATTTTGTACAGCTAATATTGCTCTACCACTTGCACTTGTTGGGTCAATGTTTCCTGTTACCGCATCGCCTGCATTATTTAAATCTTTAGATAATGTTATAAGTTCATTTTGTAGTTTTTCGGCATCAGGTCCCATTTGACTAGGGCTAGTCATCATAAAGACATCACCCGCTCTAGTATTACCCATATCTCTAAACTTAATAACTCCGCCTATTTTATTAACACTAGATAAATCTTGTATGGCATCAATATTTATAACTTTTTGAGGATATGAAATGTTTTTACTTGTTATAGCCCTTCTCATAGCTATTTTATTTGTTTCTAGCTGATTAGGAATAAGCTGTCTTACTTCTCCTATTCCTCTCGCGTTTCCTTCTTCATCTTCCCAATTCCAGTGAGCTATAGGGTATAAAGTTAACCCAGTATCTGTTTCTTTCTTTATATCACAATACCTAGTTGCTTGGTTATAATACACTCTACCATTTTTCTTATAAAATTTTGTTACCAACCATACTTTATCTTCTACTTCATCTTTAGCACTTTCTCCTGCGCTTGTTGAAGTATCATTATCTAATGATATATTTTTAATTATTTCCTCTGGTATTTCCTCTTTACGAGCCATTTCTTCTAATTCTATAATAGTCTTTCTTTGTCTTATAAGAATATATGGTTGTAATTGAATTTCTTCTTCATTTTCGTTACCATACATAATATCATTTTTAGAAATAACTTCATTAATAGGTGCATCTTCTTCGTTATTGTAAGTGACATAAGCAATTGCTTCATCATTTATAGCACTTTGTTTAGCCCATTTCTTGACTTTTTTATCCATAAAGTCTTTATCCCATACTTTACTTGCTTTTTTATTCAGTAAATCACAAGTTTTTTGAGCTGTTTCAAAGAATTCACTATTTTCTATATTCTCTGGGCTATAATTAATAGCAAATAAATTAGAAGTAATATTTGATACTTTTGTTTTTACTATTGGTTTAATAAAATTATGTTGTATTTTTTCTACGTCTTTAACTTTTAATCCATACCATTGATCTCCACTATACATTCTAAAATTTCTATCTGTGTCTGAATAAATGTGTCTTAATCTCATAAAGTTAATATGCTTTTGGTATAATTCCCATGTTAGTGTTTCTTGTAGTTCTTGAGTGTTCATACATTACCTCCTTATATTTCTTTTTGACCTGTTTCTGTTCCGTCATAATTATCAATGTTTTCTAACATTGTTTCTAATTCTTGATTCTTTTTTTCTTCTTCATTTTGTATTCTCTTATCTTTTATAGCATTATTTATCGTTTTTATTGGATTAATTGTTTCTATCTTATTGTTATTTCTTAATTTAACCCCATAAGATAACCCAGTTATAAAAGAAAACAAAATAAAAACACCAAATAAGGTGCAGATTATAATAGTTTCCATTATTTTCCTCTCTTTTTTGTTTTTTTAGGTTTAGTTTCTGCTAATACTTCTTTTACTGTGTCTTCAATAATTTTATTAGTTTCTTCTTTACCTAAAACTTTTTCGCATTGTTCTCTTAATCTTCTTAACATTGCTTTTTTCATATGATCTCTATCTCCTCTCCATAATCTACATAATTTGTAGGTCTTTCTATATCAAAATTAAATGTTGTTTCTTTATTTATTATTTCCTTAGTCGGTGATGTTCTACTTATACAAAAGTATCTTAATGCATCAGTAATATGTGTTGGTTCATGTGGTTCTGTTGCTACGTCGTTAGGATTTTTGTCATCGTGTTGTAATTGTGGTAAATATTTAATAAGATTTATACAATTACTAAATATCTTTAAATCACTATCTTCGTATATTTCTCCTGTTTGTTCATGTCTTATTTTTTTAATCTTTAGCCACTCTTTAACTGCTTGCCACCCTGTTATACGATTATTACTTGCTTGAGTTAGATTAACTCCGCCAATTCTAAATAACTCTGCCGTACTCTTTCCTGTATCTCTGTTTCTATTCCATAAATCAGGTGGAGCATATATATGTATATAATTATAATGTCGCATTATACTTTTTAGTATTTGGCATGCTTCACTAACTATTAAATTACTTTTATGTATTTCGTTATATACATAATCATGCCCCTTAGTATCTACTGCATGAAATAATACCGCAAACATATCTAAACCATAATCTAGCGAAATATATCTATTCCAATTCTTTGGTATTTCAAATGGTTCTATTACATGTATGTTTCTTCTAAACTCTGGGAAGAATTGTCCATCGAAGACGTCCCAGTTACCATATAACATAGCTTGTTTTCTATCTTCTGGTAAGTTTTCAAGTGTTCTAACATATTGAGGATCGTTTTCCATTAAGTATTTATTTTCAAATACTAATGATGGTATAAATAAATAATCTTCTGGGTTTTCAGTTTCTTTATAATCTTTATCTATAAATAATCTCTTTACCCATTGATGCCCTACTCCTCCAGGATTACAAGTAAAATACATTCTAGGATTAAATTTTATATGCATATTTCCACTCATACGATTAGATTCAGTTAAAGTTTGGAACTGAAACTCTGTAAAATGTGTCGCTTCTTCTAAAACTATTACTTCATAAGCTTGCCCTTGATATTGTAAAACGTCGTTTTCATTGTCACAATATCCTAGTTTTATTCTTGACCCATTAGGAAATAAGAATTCTTTTGTACTTTCTTTATATTCTGCTACTCTCTTTTTAGGGTCTTTAGTATTAAGAAGTTTTTGTAATTGTAAAACGTGATTTTCTCTTAATTCTTGTAATGTTCTTCTTAATAGTAATATTTGTATTCCGGAATAATTTAGTGCTAACAAACACATTTTAATTCTACTTACATGACTTTTTCCTCCTCCTCTTGCTCCTCCATAACAAATATACTTATTCGTCGCTTTACAAAATAATTTTTGCTTAGGATATAGCTCTCCAATATCTAATGTCATTTACTTAACTCCTTGAGTTCGTCAGACATTTTAATTGTTATACTATCGTTATTAGTCGATTCTCCTTTTGCTAAAGCTCTTTTATCATATAATGTACCAATAACAGTAGTTAGATTATTAACTGGTATTCCGTCTTTATCTAATTCCTTTTCTAACTTTTCTAATGCTTTATCAATTATTCTACTTGCTTTATTTACGAACTCATCTTTTTTTTGTTCGTATAGTTTCGGATTTTCTTCAACTATCTTCTTTACTGTCTTATCGCTTATTCCGATTTCCTTTGCCGTTTTATTATAGCTATTAGTAAGTACATAACTTTCAATTGCTTTAGTTTTTGTTTTAGTGTCTGTCATACACTCACTCTCTTTCTTGTTTTTGGCTGTAAAAGAGGTAGGAAAATAAAGAATAAAAGAAAGGTGATATAAGAATATTTTTCTTTACAGCCAAGAATAAAAAAAGAACTATCTCTAGTTCTTGGGTTATTGTTCTTTAATAATTAGACAAAGATGTTTCTCACATTAATTTATTATATTACTTTATTAATCAGTCAATACTAACAAAGCCCTCATAAAGGAGCGACCTTTATTCTTCTTTGCCACTTTTCTGTATAGAAGTATGATAGCTTCTTAATTTCACACACATTAGGAATTTTATATATGCTTATATAATTTGTTCCATATCTTATTTAGATACATGGTTCTAACGAAAGCAATCTTGTGCTACTTTTACCACCCTCTAGTCTTATACTCCTGTTACCAGGTATCAGTTGCATAAGGAGTTCTTTGGTTATTAACTTATTTTGCTCTCAACA
>CANQHW010000020.1 GCA_947623855.1 uncultured Bacilli bacterium
TATGATGCCCCTGAAAAACAAGAGCAAGGGCCCCTTATTTATTCCCTTAAAAATAATGGCAATACTATTATTTATGGTAATGATGAAATTGAAAGAGAAAACTTACTTAATGCTATAGTTTATTCTATTTGTAAGTCGCATAGTGCTAAAGAAATAAATATTTATGCTGTTGATTATGGTTCTGAACAATTAAGAATGTTTAGCAGTTTACCACAATTTGGTGGTATTACCTATATGGAAGATGACGAGGGAATTAAAAATTTATTTAAATTAATAATGGAAGAATTAAAAAAACGGAAATCTTTACTAGTAAATTATGGAACATTAGATCTATATAATTTAAAAAATGAAGAAAAATTACCTCAAATAATATTAATATTAAATAATTATGATAGCATTTTAGAAACTTATAATAGCATTTATGAAGAAATTTCTGCCATTGGACGTGATTGCGAAAGATATGGGATTTATTTAATACTTACTTGCAACGCTCCAGCTACTGTAGGAAGAAGAGTATCTCAATGTTTCAATAATAAATATGCTCTTCATTTAACTGATCCATCAGATTACTATGGAGTATTCGAAATGAAAAGTAAAGTCCGTCCACGGGATACCTTAGGTAGAGGTTTAGCTAATGTATCTGGTATCCATGAATTTCAAACCGCATCTATTGTACCAGAAGATGAAAGCTTAAGTGTTTATTTAGAAAAATTTATTAGTAAAGCTAAAGAAGTCTTTGTTGATAATGCTAAAGCTATACCTACATTACCAGAAAAAGTAACTCTTGATATGATAGAAAAAGATATTTCTACTCTAGAAAAAGTTCCAATTGGAATTTCTAAAGAATCATTAAAGATCGTTAAATATAACTTTAAATCTTCTATTGCAACATCTATTGCATCTAATAAATTAGAATATATTAACAGTTTTATGGCTTCCTTAATTGATGTTTTATTAAGAATCCCTAATTTAACTACAATATTTATTGATAGTAGTAAGACCTTACCAGAAGCTAATAAAACATATGGAAATAAAAAAGTAAATTATTATAACGATAATTTTGAAAAAATACTCACATCCTTAATTGAATTTCAAAAAAATAATAAGCAAAATGCTATTTTCTATATTTTCTATGGAATAGAAAAATTAAAATCCAAAGTGGAATCTAAAATTATTGAAGAGTTATTTAATGAAATAAAAGCTAGTGATAATTCTAATATAATTTTCTGCGATAGCACTAAAAACTTAAAAGCGCTAGATTTAGAAACATGGTACTCTAAAATTAAAAATACAACGGATGGTATCTGGATTGGTAAAGGATTTAGTGAACAACAAAACTTTAGATTATCTAGAATTACTAAAGAAATGCAACAAAAATATCCAAATAATTTCGGCTACTATATTAGTGAAAACACTGCCGAACTAATAAAATTAATTGAATTTAATGATATAATTGAAAAGGAGGGTGAAGACGATGAATAATAAAGTATTAATAAAATTATTAGTACCGGAAATAGGATATTCCTTTGATGTCTTCATCCCTGTTAATGAAGTTGTTTGGAAAATCAAAAAAATGCTTGCTAAATCTATTTCTGATTTAACTGGAGGAGTATTAGATGTTAATAAAAATTACATTTTAATAAATAAAACAACAAGTGAAATATACGCTAATAATAGTACCATTTTAAAAACTAATATCAGAAATATTTCCGAATTAATATTACTTACTGCTAGAGGTTAAATTAAATGACAATATAATGTAAATTTAATTGAATTTACCTTAATTATGTGATAATCTTAATATAGATAGATAATAGATTACAGAATATGTAAGCGTTTCTGTCAAAAAATAACTAAAAGGAAGGAGAAAATATATGAGTTTAGTTAATGGAAATGTTGGAGGAGGTTCTGGCGAAGTATCTGGATATAATTGCGCCCAAGTTAATGCTTTAAGAGATGTTATTAATAATACTGCTCAACAATCAAGTCAAAATATTGTCGAAAGATTACACAATGAAATTATAGTTCCTATGTCTACCGTATGGTATGCACCTGAAGCTGTTGAGTTCTTTAATGGCTTTGCTAATACTGTTAAAGCAACTGGCGAAGCTATAACTAAAGCTTTTGATAACTATCGTGCTGCTGTTGAAGATGCTGGTCAATACTGGGCAGAAAATACACACGGAGAAGCACCAAGTCTACCTGCTATTGATAATGTTGATTTAACATTAAATGTTTCTGATATCCAACCAGATAATGCTGGAAATGTTACCATTGATGAAGGTGGTGCTAATCAAATCGCTGGAAGATTAGCTGAAGTAGAAGATGGCATTAAATCTGACCTAGAAAATTTAGCTAATAACCTAGATGCAGAAAGTGCCTTTATTGGTCATGGTCAAAGTGATGCTTTAAGAGAATGTTTTGTAACTGTAAGTGGTGAGCTTCACAAAATATTTAAATATTTAACGGATGGTGAAGAATCATTACAAGGTCAAATTAATAAAGCTGTTCAAAAATACCAAGAAATGTCTTCCGATGTCTCTAGTGCATTTAATAATACTACAGGAGAATAATACACAATCTAAAAAAGATTTTAAATCTTTTTTTAGATATAAGGCAGTATTAAAATACTGTTTTATATGTAGAAAATGGTGATAATTATAATAGAGGTAGATATCGAAAAATTAAACAATAATATTATGACGTTGTCATCACTTATTAATGAGTATGAAGAAATTAGATTAAATTTATTTAATCAATTAAAAGATAGTACTTTAAACTGGCATGATGGCAATTCCATAAATTTTGAAAATGAGATTTATTTAGAAAAACAAGATAGCGAATTGTTTTTGGGTACTTTAAAATCTAAACAGGAATTTTTTGAGTTTGTATATAATAAATATCAAGGAATTGCTAAAAAAATAAAATGTAATTTAAATAATAAAAATAGCTTAATATCAATAATAGATACTTGTTATAATAGTGCTTCTGATGCTATAAATAGCTTTAATTCTATAGATCGCAGTTTTTCATATCCCGAATTAAGTAGTATTGATAACCAAAAAAAAGTTCTTATCGACATAAAAAATCAGTTAAATGATATAAAAAAAGAAGTATATAATTTATTTGATAAAATTGACAATATTGAAAAAGAAATAAATAGTAAAATTAATGCTTTACAAGAAATAAAAATTAATGATTTTGATTATTATTTAGGAGAATAATTTATGAATGAAAATACTTTAAATAAAACTTTATTAGAAAAAGACATCGAACAAATTAATTATTATGCTAATGAAGAAAAAAATATTTTAAATAAAATATTTGAGAGAATGAAACTTTGTACTAACGAGTATAATTCTTCTTCTAATAAAAGTATAATTTTAGACAAAATAAATAGCAGTCAAACCATGATTTCTAAAATCGAAAGTAATCGTGCAAAATATGTTAATGTTTTAAATAATGCTATAAAAAGATACGACCGAATTAGTATTGAGACGATCAATAAATTTGATGGAGGAGTATAATTATGAATGAAAATGAAGCAAGACAAAGAGCGGAAAGAAAAGAGCAGGAAGAAAAAGAACGCTTAGAACGGGAAAGAAAAATGAAATTTCGTAATGTTTCTAACACTTTAAGTAATATAAATAGTAAAATTAATATTCTTCTTCAAAATATTAATCACTTAGAAAGTACCATGAATACAACTTTAGTTTTAAATAACGAAATTTATAAGAAAAACGAAATAACAAATATTAAAAAATCTCTTTCTAATGCTTCAACTTCTATATCCCGGGATGTTTCTTCAACTTTAAGTAAATCTTATTAATTTTTAAAAATAGTAAAAAGGTGGTGAAGTAGAAAATGCAACAATTTGATATTAACTTAAATTTAGATTTTGATGATGTAAAATTAGACAAATTATATGAGGATGCTCACAAAAATGGAAATTTAAACGTAAAAACTACTTCATCAGATGTAACCAGAAATTATAATGTTGGTGAAACAAATAGGTATGGGGGAACTTCAAGTAGTACTACGGAAACAATGGATTTATCTTCTTTAGATAGTCCTAATGAGACAAGTTCCAATACAAATATTGATGCTGCTTCTGCTACAAATCCTAAAAGCCCTGATGCTAGTACCATAGATAATATTAGCAAAGAAAACATTAATAATGACATTAATTCTAATAATTCCAATAATAATTTAAATAATCAAAGTTCTTTAGAATCCGCTAAAACTAATAATAGTATAAATGCTTCGCAATCTCATAATAATGGTTCCGAAATAGATAGTGATTTAACTACTTCTCAAAATTCTAATAATAATATAGATTTAGATACTAGAAATAAAAAAAATAAACCTTCTATAAATAGTAATAGTTCTACAGGAACAAGTAGTTCATCATCTGGTATGGGTAATAATGGTTATCAAAGTAATAATAATCAAGGAAACAATTTTGGATTACAAGGTGATTCTTTTGGGATGCCTAATGCATCTGTTTCTAGTACTACTGAAGATAATAGTGGATCTACTACTATTACTATGACAAGTGTAAATGCTCAAGGCGAAGAAGTAGTAACTGAATTTACTGTTGATGAATTTATCGATTTCTTAAAATCTTTTGGATTAGATGATAAAGATATCAATAGAATTTTAAATAGTGAGATAACTTTACCAGATCTTATAAATGAAATAGATACCGAAGTAGATAATACTCGAAGAGAAAAAATGCAATATGCTACGTATTTACAAGCATGCGGTTTAGAATATACAGATATTAATGACTTAAAAAAAGAAATTAAAAATGACAAAAACAAATTAGAAAAATTATATCAAAAAAAAGTTACTGCTGATAATCATGAAATTGATGCCATAGCTAATTTTATATCTCGTTTGCAAAATGGTGAAAGTTTAGAAAACATTTTAACCTCTCAAATAGTAGCTTGGGAATACATTGATGCAAATGGTCAAAAAAACTATCGCTACGATGACCCTTATGCTGCGGGAGTAATGGATGGTATTACTTATACTCCACATACGTTTGAAGATATGTATAAGGATAGTAAACTACTAGAAGAATTAAAAAATAATTTAACTGAACAAACTACTAAATCTTTATTTTCTAAAGAAGAAAAAACCTATCATGTATGGAATGGAACTCCTGAACAACAAGCTTTTTTTGATAATTTATTAGAAAAACGGCATAGTATAAATGATGATAGAAATAATGATATAGCCAAAATTGAAGAAGATATTAGTGCATTAGAAGAAAAAGTTAACCTTTATGAAAGTATTTGCAAAGAGATAGAAGAACAAGTAAATTTCTATATGAATAGTATTGATAATTACACTCATAAAATAGATTTTGATAGTTCTAATTACTTTAATGAAGATAATTTAGCAATAATAAATGAACTTCAAGAAAGATACAAATATGTAAGATTAACTAATGAAGGAACTGTACCTTCTGCTTATATTGAAAATAAGGAAGAAATTGTTAAACTATTAAGCTGTATAATTAATGCCAAAGGTAATGTATCAAATGGCTACTTAAATGTTCATGGCTATATGCTTAAATTAACTTCTTCGGATGACCTTTTTAATCATTATTTAAAATATTTACCGTATATAACTGATGCCGAAAAAAATGTCTTTAATTATATCTATAATACTGAAGGTGTTGATGCTGCTTATGAGTATTTAAATGGTGATTTATATGATGATTTAGATAAAAGATGGGTAGTTAATCAAAAACAAATAGATCAAGATTTTGCTACTGACCATTTTATTCTATCATCTGCTGGATCAGTTATTGTAACCCCTTTTGAAGGCTTGAGTGCTTTTGCTTATTCCCTAAAATCTTATTTTTGCTCTAAACAAAAATTAAGAGGTGTAGGAGTTTATAGTTCTGGTGATGTATGGCGCAGTACCGTTGCTGAAAATATTGCCCAAGACAGCCCATTTTGGTCATTTATATATAGTACCGGAATGAGTATGGCTGATAGCTTAGTTTTAATTGGTTTAAGTGCCGCTACCGGAGGTCTTGCCGCCGGAGCCGAAGGTGCTGCCGCTATGAGTAGTGTTGGAGTTAAAGCTTTAAATATTGGTATAAGTTCTGTTACTATGGGTTCTAGGGCATACGTTTCTACCATAAATGAAGCCCTAGAACGTGGTTTGTCTGATGGCGAAGCCATAGCGTTATCATTTACGTCTGCAGTTGTAGAAACGGCAATGGAATATTTTTCTGTGAGTCATTTATTAGATTTGGAAAATAAATTAGGAGATGGCGTTGAAAAAGTAGCTGATAAAATCGCTTCCTTCTTTGAATCAGATAGCATCCCTTCAATATTAAAAAACGAAAAAATTGCTAATCTTGCAACTAAAAGTTTTTATGTTGCTGCTTCTGCTTTAAGTCAAGCTTTAGCTGAAGGTGATGAAGAATTTTGGACGGAAATCTTAAATTATGTAGCAGATATATTTATAACTAAAGATTTAAGTAAATATGCAGAATCAATGCAAGACTACATCGAAAAAGGTGATAATGAAGCAGTTGCTTGGGTAAAAACAATTGGGAATTTACAAATCCAAGCATTTCAAGCCTTTTTAGGTGGTTTTGTTTCTGGTCTTTGCTTTGGAGCCTTTGGTGGGGCAAAAACCGTTCAAAGATCAAATTATGCTATTGCCAATAATATGTATGATAATCTAGATGGTTTATCTGATGCTAAAAAATTTACCCAAGTTTTACAAATAAATAAAGAACAACTAAATGCTTTTTATGAAGTAGTAGCTAAAAAGCAAAGAGGGGAAACTTTAACACCTTTAGAAGAACATTTTTTAAATCATGGTACTGTTGAGATGCAAATTGCCCAAAATATGAAAGATGATCGTAAAGCCCAAATTAGAGGATTAATTAAACGTATAAAAGAAATAACCCAAACTAAAGGAGCTAATACTGGAGTTGCTGTAGATGTTGATACAATCGCCGACTTTAATAAAGCTGCCAAAGATTTTGCCGAAGGTAATAAAGTATTGGAAGAACTATTATTAACTTCTCATAAATATAACGTTGATACTCTAGCTTGTTGTGGTGGTCATATTGGATATACTGAAATGGATCCTATGACAAAGTATAATCAACCATATATTGCTTTTAAGATGACAGAAGAGTTTGAAAAATGTTTACCAACTATATTAGAAACTTTAGGAAATAATAATTATGACATTGTCTTTATTAAAAATACAGAAGATATTGGTGCCCCTTCCTTCGTTTTATTTAGACAATCTAATTATAGCAACGAAATGTTTGATACTTTAAACACAGTAATTGAAAATGTTATGGGAAATGATGCTTATATTACAAATGTTAGTGAAAATACAAATAAAATGATGGATCTTTATAATTACTTAAAAAGTAATGAACTATCAGTTCCCGTACAATTTGAAATTAGTCAAAGAATAAGTGGAGTAGAAAGTACAAGTAGCTATGAATGTTGGTTGGGAAATAATTGTAGTAAAGAAACTTTTGATGGTAAAGAATTTATTCCAAAAATAACGGCTGCCCAAACCACTTTAGAATCTATATTAGAACCAACAAGAGAAAGTGAAACTTTAGAAACTAGCCCCGAAGTAGAAGAACTAATCATTGATGATACTAAGGAACCCATAGAATCAAATGCAGGGGGCATAAAACTTACTTTAGAACAATTTCAAGAGCATATAAGCAAAATGCAAGAAATGCTTAAAACTTTAAAAGAAAACGAAAATGGAATAAATAGTTTTTTTGGTGCTACAAATCGTACAGATCCATTAGCTTTCGCGCTATTAAATAGTGATGAAACTTATATGACTACAAGGCAAGATTATATGGAATTACAAGAAGAATTGTTATCTTTTGATTTAAGTGATATTCCATTTGAAGCTTGGAACGGAGTTACTCTAAGGGGAGATGAAAATCATCCATTAGATTTATCCCAAACACATGCTAATATTGATTTTAGCATAGTTACTTTAGATTATAGTGTTAAAAATTTTGATTTTTCCAATCATCAAAAAACAAATTTTCAAGGATGTAAGATCCAACATTTAGAACAATTTATAGGTGAATGTTACTACGATGAAACAACTTTTGATGCGGAGATAATGGAACAAAATCCTCTGTATTTTTTGCCACATGATTTTTCCCAAGAATATAAAGATCGCTTTTATGCTTTGATGTATAATCATGGTTCTTGTGCTCCTTTTGGAATAAAAGATTTTTTAAAATTAACGCCTGAACAATCAAATGAATTATTGCAAAATAAGCAATCATTTGCTAGCAATATTTTAAATGGTAGAGATTTAAAAGTTATCAATTTATTAGGAATTGAAAAAGCAATTGAATTATATCGTTTTTCTCCAAGTGTTTTTACAGATGTTTCAAATATTTTATATGATCAAGGTAAAAGTTATGGTCTTAAAGGCTATACAATTGATAATAATCAATTCTCTGGTATATTGCAAGAATGTGCGAGTTTAGAAGATATAAAAAACGCAACTTATAATTTTTTAAAAAAATTAGTTATTGAAAGTAGTAGCCCTATTGATATAAAAGCTTTTTCTAAAGAATTTATTAATGCTAATCCTGATATTTTTCTAACTAGAGTTAATATCCCTGTGGATGTAAAAAAAGACTATTTTTCTAAAAAATTAAGTATGCAAGAGGTTATAAGCTACTATGATGTTTTTAAAGATATGCCAATAGAATATTTTGTTCAATCACCTTCCTTACGAGAACGTGCTAAAACTTTGGGTTATGGTAAATTAGGAGAATTTCTAATGCAACATAAAACCATTATAAGCGATATAAACTCTTGGGCTCAATTATCTAACGTATCTATGTTACTCTTTGATGAAGAATCCTCTGTAAAAAATTTTCTTAATTATATAGATGATGTTGATGCTGAACAAATATTCCCGTCTGTTATGGATGTATATATTGAAGGCGAAGGTCATGTAAGCATTATTACAGCTTTAAAAAGAGTTTTCAGTAATCAAGAAACAATCAAATTTTTAGCTAAATATCGATATAATATTGCAGATTTTAAAAAAAGTGTTGGTTATATAACGTTAGAACAAGACTTTACTAAAGAGGATTTATTAGATAATTTAGTGTGCCCTATTTATGAAGCGATTGTTAGGGACGGTAAAACGTATGGTCCATATGCAACTGCCAAATTTAAAGAATTATATCCAGATTTATTCTTAAGCGAGAGTGTCGACCCTGAAATTCAAGAAAAATTTTACAATAAAGAGTTAACCGTTAAAGACTTTGAAAATAATCCTACATTATTACAAGAAATTGGTAATACAAATATAGCTTATGGCTTTGCTCCTGAAAATTTATGGATTGCAGAATTATTTACTGATGTAGAAAATCCTACTGAAGCAAATGATTACCGAGTAAGAACTCTAAAAGCTTACGAAAGTATTCAAGATGAAGGAGTAAAGAATGAATTTAGCGAATATGTAAAAGCTCATTCTAATACTATCCCTATTGAAAGAATAGAGTATATTCCACCTCTATTAAATCGCATTATCTTATCTAATTCTAGTGAATTACGAAGATTAAAAAATGAATTAGTTTCTCAATTATTATTATCTGATAATCCACTTAATGATTTCGAAAAAATTGAAAATATTTTTATTAAAAATAATTTACCAACTGTTGGAAAAATTTACTTATGTTTTAAAACAATATATGGAAATTATCGAGGGTTTAATTTTAATGAATCATCTATAGTATCACCATTACTAAAAAGTAAATCCCTTCGTGAAAAAGATATGACCATATTTGCGGATTTAATAAAAGCTAGTTTAGGTTCTAATAATAGAAGTATTAAAGAATATTTAGAGAATATTGAAAACTCTTATAAGCTTTATACAGATATAAAAACTGGAACTATAACATATGATTCTTTGGATGATAGTAGTAAAGTTGACTTGACAACTTTTAGAAGCTATTTACAAACTTTGTATGCTCAAACATTAAAGGGAAGAACTGCAACTGATACTTTTAGGATTTCTGAAGACATTATTGGAGATATAAGCAGGTTAGAAGAATTATTATCTCCTAATGGTAATAGTGATTACTACCTTCCTGATCGTATGGTATCAATGTTTTGCCATTTTGCGGGATTTGATACTTTAGAAGAAGCTAAAAATTATATGGATACTAAAGTTGCAGAAGCTAATGCACGTAATCAGAAGGGAGCGGGAAGCAATTTAGTATTAGAAGTAGGAGATTTTGTCAAAGGCTTTGATTTACAATATTTAGAAAATATTTTACAAAGAGGAAGTGTTGCTAAAGAATATTTAGGTGATGATGCGACATCTGATCTTACCCCATTAGATACTGATTTATCAAGAATAACAGTTTTAGGTAGTAGTATATCTGAAACTATCTCCGGATTAGCGTCCCAACAATATGGACCAATTAAAATAATATTGAAAAATGACGATCGCTTTAGTGTAACAAGAACAAAAGAAAATGGCGAAAACTTAGATAATTATGATGCAACAAAATATGAGCTATTTTATAGTGGTCTTTGTGATACCGCTACTTCAGAGCACTACGGTATAAGAACAGGATTTGCCTCAACAGATATTGATTATATAATGGTAGACGAATATAACCCTCGAGTTGGTTTTGAAATAGCTCGAAATGGCTTTTATATACCAGTTGTAAATCAAAATGGGGAGATCATATTTACACCTCATGATTACGATTTATTACGTGAACAAATGCAAGGATTATCATATTATGATATGGAAGAGTATACTTTATCAGAACAATTAATTACTTCTGATGTAACGGAGATGGCTGAGCAATATGAACAAAATATTCAAGACATTGATCATAAATATGAACAAATTTACGGAAAATTACAAGAAGCTTTAAAGAATTTTCAAGATTCTACTGGAATGGCATTATATTTTAAAACCGATATTGATGGTGATTTATCTGAAGGCAGCGTAGAATTATTTAATACAGGATCAACTGGTAGATATACAAATAAACCTGGTGATGGCGACTTTGATTTTATGTTAAGAGTTGATAAATCATTATATAAAAATTATGAACAAATGGAAAAATTTAAAGCCGCTTTTGCTAAGTCCTTAGGGGCAACGGGAACGGAAATACTTGATAGTGGAGATATTAGAGCTAAAGGCGTAAAAATTGGTGATGTTACTGTCGATGTTGATATTACTTTTGTAAGTAAAACTGATAAAATTACTTATTCTACAGATATTGCATTAAAAGACCGTTTAGAAAATATTAGAAAACAATATCCCGACCAATATCAATATGTTTTAGCTAATATAGCTTTAGCTAAACGAGTATTAAAAGAAGGACAAATTTATAAACCAAATCGTGGGGAAAATCCTCAAGGAGGTCTTGGGGGAGTAGGGGTTGAAAATTGGATTTTACAACATGGTGGATCCTTTATTAAAGCGGCAAATAGTTTCTTAGAAAAAGCGAAAGGTAAAGACTTTAAAGAATTTTGTAAAGTATATCAAATATGGGATTTTGGAGAAAATTTAAAATCTGAGAAAATTGATGAATTCGGCGAAGAAAAGCATCTTTATCCCCATGATGAATTTGTATTCAATAATATGAGTTCTGAAGGTTATGCTAAAATGGTCAAAGTTTTACAAGAATATATTGATGATTATAATCGCCGTACTAAAAATTTATTTGCAAATAGACTAGTAAGTGCTATAAATTCTAACGAAGATGTAAACGATATCATATTAGAAATAAATAACTATACCGAAGAAAATCTCCCCGAAGGTTATAGCAGTTTAGCTGAATTTAAAGAAAATTTAGCTGATACTTTAATTAATACTGGTACTTTAGATAAATTAACAGATCAACAATTTATCGAATTAATAGAAGATAAAGCATTTTTAAGAAAAGTATTATATAGTGATAAATTAAGTTATTTTATTCGTCAAAATTTAACTCATATTCCCAATAAAATAATTACTTTATTTAAAGAATTATCTAATGAAGAATTAATTAAGCTATTTGATAGAACTGATATTCAAGAATATTTAGATACTTTATCTGATGAAGAATTCTTAAAAGTAAGTGAAGCAATATTTACAGAAGGAAGTAATTTATTACTTATTTCTGAAAATTTAAAAAATAGATTAGCTAAAATTAATCCCAAACTATCTAATAATCTCGCAGAAACAGTTAGTAATGCTACCAATGTAGATTCTTCTAAAATACAAAGTGAATTTAATGATTTATTAGAAATGATTAAAAAAAGAGATCCTCTTTCAAAATACTATTTTTTTGATTTAATTGGTGAAATCACTGATTTTAAAGATAGTGATATAATAGCTAATATTTATCTTATTATTACTACTGCTCGTCAAAATAATGTTGATTTAGAAATTTCCAATACTGATATCGAAAATTTACTAACCTATATAAAAAGTAATGAAACAATTTTAGAAAAAGTTTTAGGATTTAATAGTGGTATTTACGTTAACGATATGCAATCGGATTTTGATTCTACTATGAAATATATTTCTATTCAAACATTATTAGATATATTAACCAATAAGGATAGCTATAATAAATTTTTACAATTAAATCAATATCCTGATAGTTTTGATGGTTTTTCTCAATCAGAAATAGCCAATGGTATAAGGCAATTAATTACAGCTGCTAAAAACAATAGTTATGATTTAGGATTAAGTGATTCCCAACTAGCTCGGGCCCAAGAAATTATTGATAATTTTGGCTTTAATATAATTGAATTTGTTGAAACAAATGTTGACAAATATAGTAAATTAATTAATAATAATACATTAACACCCGATGTATTTATTGAAGATGCCAAATTTAACCTTTTAATAA
>CANQHW010000021.1 GCA_947623855.1 uncultured Bacilli bacterium
TATAAATATGAACGAGAAACAGAGACATGTCAAACAACTGTAGCTTGTAAAACAGATCGTCAAGACGAATGGATCGGGAAAATCGGGTTAATGTATCCCAGTGATTATGGATATGCCGCCCCAAGTTCATGTTGGGGGACAAAATTATATAGTGGATATAGTAGTAGTTGTTACTTTAGTGATTGGTTATATATAAAAGGTACTTACCAATGGACACTTACGCCGCTTTCGTCCTACTCCGACTATGTGTTCAGGGTCAATTCGTCTGGAAATGTCTACAACAACAGCGCGGACGATGCGAATGGCGTCCGTCCAACTTTATATCTTAAATCTAATGTAAGTATATTGGATGATGAAATAAGTGATGGAAGTAGTGAACATCCATATATATTAGTACCAGGAGAATAATATTTATTTGACAAGATAATGTAAATATGGTATTATAGGGAGCAATAGAAAGCAGTATATGTTTTCTATTGGGGGTTTTGGTAATGAAAAAGTATAATATAATAATGGATTATATTTTAGTTATAGTATCTTTTATAGCGTTATCTATATCATTAACTATACAAAATATAATGAGAGATGGTAACTATAAATTAATGATATTAATAGCTAGTTTCTATTTATTTATCTTTTTCGTTAAAGCATTAGTATCTTTGTATACTGATAAGGGATTAGTTAAAATTAACTAATCTTTTTTGATAGATAAATTTATTTATATATTTAAAATCTAGGAATACTACAAAGATAATATTTATTATTTCAGAGATTAATAAACTATACATACCTAATCCTAAGTAAGCTAGAATAGACATTGAAAGAAGTTTTATAATAACTCCTAAGAAGCTTATTTTAAAAGTAATATTAGATTTACCAATACTTTGGAGGGCGCTGGTTAGAGGAGCTTCTAAGTAATAGAGAATGAAAAATAAACCCATGGTGTTAACATATTTATAACCAATATTAGTATTATAAATAATATTCATAGCATCTTTAGAGAATATTACCATAATAATTGTTACTAATCCTCCAAATAGGAGACTTATATATAAACCTTGGTTTAATCTTCTTTTAACCATTTTTTTATTACCTTCGCTATAATATTTACTTATTTCGGGAACTAAAGAAGTAGCAATAGCACTAATAAAGAAGGAAGGTAGTAATAAATAGGACATCGCATAGCCGTTATATATACCATATTCTAAGACAAAGGTTTCGGAAGTAAAACCAGTATGGACCATTAAATAACTTAAGATTATAGGTTCGAAGAAAAAACCAATATTACCAATAAATCTTCCGGCAACAGAGGGGATACTAATAGATAGTAAATCTTTAGAAATAATTTTTTCATATTTTATTTTTTTTAAATCAATAGAGGTATTTTTATCTAGGAAGGACATATAAATAATAAAACTAATAGTTTCAGTTAAAATACTAATTAGGATTAAAGATAATACTCCTCTTATTAAACCTTTTTGTAAAAAATAGGGTAAGAATACAATAATAAAGATAATTCTTATTAATTGTTCAATAATATTACTAAAGTTATTAGGAATCATTTGTTGTTTACCATAAAAGTATCCTTTTAAGATAGAGGTAATAGAGACAAAGGGAAGGGTAAGAGAAGCGCCTTTAAGTAAAATACTTACTCTTTTATCATGTAATAAATTACTACTTATTAGATCACTAAAACTGAAGGTTAAGATTATTAAGAAAAGATTAATAAATAAAAGAATAATCCCCGCTTGGGATAAGATTTTATAACTACGAACTTTTTTTTCAGCAACCATTTTGGATATAGCTAGGGGCATTCCTAAAGAAGAAATAGCAAGCATTAAAGAATAAGTTGGGGTTATTAAAGTATATAAACTTACGCCTTCGGTACCAATTGCTCTCGTATATAAAATCTTAATAATAAAACCTAATATTTTAGTAATAAGTCCTCCAATCATTAAGATTAAAGTAGTTTTAAAAAATTTATTAGTTCTCATATTTCACCTTTAAATATTTTTATAAATGATATATAATAAATATATGAATTAAATTTTTATTTAGAGGTAAATTTATGAATAAAGAGGAAATTTTATATAAATTATATAATTTATTATTACCAGTATTAAAAAGTAAGAAAAAAGAGTTTAGGACTTTAGGAAGAAAATATATTCAAGAAGAAGATATATGGAGTTATTTTAAAGATAATATTTGGTGTAAGAAAGATGATTTAATGTTATGTGATATGGTTAGTGATATTATTAATACCTCTAATGAAGATATTGATGAATATATTATAATGAAAAAGATTAAGGAAAAGGAATTGAGTGCTGGATGAAAAAAGAAATTACTTCTTATGATGAGTTAAAGAAAAGTTTAAGTTATATAACTAATGAGGATGAATTAGCAAGTATTGCTAGAGCGTATAGCTATGCTTTAGCAAATCATGAGGGAAAGAAAAGAAAAAATGGGGCAGATTATATAACCCATCCTTTGAATGTGGCATATATTTTAGCTAATTTAAATGTGGATTATGAAACGATTGTGGCAGCGTTGATTCATGAGACGATAAATCATGGTAATGCGACGAAGGAAGAGATAACGCATCTTTTTGGAGAGGATATTGCCAAGATCGTCGATTGTTTAAGTAAGATAAATAAGATGGCGTTACAAGATGATAAGGATTCTTCGGCTTTAAACTTAAGAAAAGTTTTAGTAGGAATGAGTGAAGATGTTAGGGTTTTATTTTTAAAGTTAGCCGATCGTTTACACAACATGCGGACGATATGGGCTTTAACACCGGAAGAACAAAAGAATAAAGCGAAAGAGACGATGTCGGTATTAATTCCGATTGCGCATCGTTTAGGGATTAATTCTATTAAAAGTGAATTAGAAGATTTATCATTAAAATATTTAAATCCGGAAGCTTATGAAGATATTATTAATCATTTGGATGCTTCAAGAGAAGAATTAAATGAATATTTAGAAGAAATGCAAGAAGAGATAAGTGAGTTACTTACAGAACATGGGATTAAATTTAAGATAAAATCTCGGGTTAAGAGTGTACATAGTATTTATCAAAAACTATCTAAAGGAAAATCATGGAATAATATCTATGATATTTTAGCTTTAAGAGTATTTGTGGATACGGAAAGTGATTGTTATTTAACGATTGGGTTAATTCATTCGAAGTTTCGGCCGATTCCTAAACGTTTTAAAGATTATATTGCGATGCCGAAAGAAAATATGTATCAATCTTTACATACGACAGTCTTTGGGGTAGAAGGTCAAACGTTTGAGATTCAAGTAAGAACTTATGAAATGGATGAAATTGCGGAGAAAGGGATCGCATCACATTGGTCTTATAAAGAAAAAGGTAAAAGTAAGTTTCAAAATGTTTTAGAACAAAAATTAGAGATGTTTAGAAACTTAATTGATGCAAGTAAAAATGATAGTGCCGAAGAGTTTGCCAAAACAATTGATAGTGAGATATTACAAGAAAGTATTTATTGTTTTACTCCTAAAGGGGATGTCGTTGAACTACCTAAAAAAAGTACACCGATTGATTTTGCGTATCGGATTCACTCTAAAGTAGGAGATACTTTAGTGGGAGCGATTGTAAATGATGCGATTGTCCCAATAGATTATGAATTACAAGATGATGATATTGTTAAGATTATGACTAATCCTAATAGTGCTCCGAAAAAAGAATGGTTAAAGATTGTTAAAACGCCACAAGCTAAAAATAAAATTAAAGCATATTTTAGTAAACAAGAAAGAGAATTATATATTAAAAAAGGTGAAGAATTATTCTTACAAGATTTAAAGAGAAGACATTTAAATAAAGAAGATGTTTTAACAAGTGAGAATATTGCGAAATTAAAGAAAGATTTACATTTTAATGAATTAGAAGATATTTATCTTTCTATTGGGTCTTTAAGATATACACCTAGTTTTATTTATAATTTAATTTATGAAGATAAAACGGATATTAAAGATGTTTTATTAAATAAATTACAATCTAATAAAGATAAAAAGATTGATTATAAAAGTGATATAACGGTGGGTGGTACGACGGATATTAAGGTAAATCTGGCGAAATGTTGTGAACCAGTTTATGGGGATGATATTATCGGGTATATTACGCAAGGAGAAGGGATTACGGTACATCGCTCTACTTGTCAAAATATCTATAATAAAAATCGGTTAATTAATGTTTCTTGGGGAGAGAAAAATGGAACCAATTATTTATCCACGATTTATATTGATTTATATATTGGAAAAGATTATTTAAGTGAGATTATTAATTTAATAACGAGTAAAGGAATATATGTTAATAATGTTAAAACAAAAGAGGTAAATGATCACTTACGTTATGAAATAACTTTAAAAGTTAAAGAAAAAGAAGAGTTAGATAATTTAATAGTTAATTTAGAAAAAGCAAGATATATTGCAAAGATAGAAAGAAAAGGTATTTAATGAAAGTAGTAGTTCAAAGAAGTAAGGAAAGTAATGTTTTAGTAGATAATAAATGTGTAGCTAAAATAGAAAAAGGATTAGTAGTTTTAGCGTGTTTTACAGATGGGGATGCGGAAGCCGATATGGATTATATTATGAAAAAACTTTTAACTTTAAGAATCTTTGATGATGAAGAAGGCGTTATGAATAAGAGTATTCAAGATATTGGTGGTAGTATTTTACTAGTAAGTCAATTTACGCTTTATGCGGATACAAGAAAAGGAGCAAGACCTTCTTATATTAAAAGCATGAAACACGATGAAGCAAATACAATGTTTGAGAGGTTTACAAAAAAACTTTCTGAAAATATTCCTACTTATACCGGTGTATTTGGAGCAGATATGACTTTAAATATTACCAATGATGGACCAGTTACCATAATTATTGATACAGAAAATAAATAAACAAATTATTAGGAGGTTAGGTTATGAAAAATGCAGAATTAATAGAAAGAAATATAGAAACTTTAGGAAAAATTTTAGAAGATGATTTTCTAGAAGAAGAATATTTTGGTATTGAATATCAAAAGCATAAAGATGAAATTACCAATTTAATAAAAACGCAAAAATCTTATTTAGAAAAATATAAAAAAGATTATTTAGCTTACTTTAAATTACATAGATTTGATTATGTAATACCAAGTATTATAAAATGGTTATTTTATGCCATTTGGTTGCTTATTCCTATCATTTATCTTGATAATTGCTTTAATACTATGGTATCTGTTTTTTCTTGGAAATATTTCTTAGAGCTTGTAGGAATTTATGTGGTAGCACCAAAACTTATATTTGGGGAAATAATACCGAGGGTTAGTGCTATAAGAATTTATAGAAAATGTTTGAATAACCTTACTACGAAGTTAGAAATAATTAAGAATGATAGAATAGAAAGAGGATTAATCGTAGCTAAACCAACTACTGACAAAAAAATTAATGATAGTTTTGTGAAAATGATAAAAGATACAATTACAAAGATTAAATCTTTAGAATATACAGAGCAAAAGAATGACTTATTAAAAATAAAGGAAATTGCGGAAGAATATTTTGCTATTATAAGAAAAGAAATTGAGTTAGATGATGTCGTAAATTTAACCACAAATGAAGATATTATTAATTTACAAAAAAGATTAATTGAAATTGAAAATGATGCCATAGCAAAAGCGAAGATAGATAGTGATGAAACAGCTTTAGAAAGTGAATTTGCACCACTAACTACGTTAGATCGCAGTAGTGTTGAATTAGACACTGGTTTTAATGATAATTATGGAGACGATGTACCAGTTATTTTAAAAAGAAAGTTAGATTTATAGAGGGTTAGTATGGGAAATGATTATATTGTAGAAGGGCTCTTTCCTAAAATTAATAAAGTATTAGATGATAAATACTTAGATAATGTTAGTTTAGAAGAAGCTAAGAATGAATTAAATTATGTTAAGGAAAAATTACAAAAATATAAACTGGATTTTATTATTCACTCTTTTAAATATTATTTAAATCAAAAAGTCAAGATTAATAAAGAAGATAAAACTTATAAAGAAAGTATATTTTATAATTATTTTACACGAGGCTTTTGGATGGGATGGTTTATAATGGCTTTTGTATTGTGGGGAATTTTAGCTATAACTCCAATATTTACGGTGGCAAGTGCTTTAATTCCAGCGGGAGTATTTTTTACCTCTTATTTATGGTATTCTCTTATTATAAAGCCTTTAGTATATAGTATTTCTAATCATTTAAGAGTAGAAGATATTGTAAATGATAAAATAGCATATATAAAAGAACAAGAACTAGATATGAAACCTAAAGTAGAAAATACCAAATCTTTATATAATGTCGATAGTTTTATTAGAGAAATAATTAAAGATAAAGAAAAGTTAGAAGGTTTAAATGAAGAAGATAAAAAGATTTTTAGAGATAAATTAGTTAAAATAGCTAAAGAATATATTGATTATACTTTTACTAAAGATATAAGTTCTAATATACCTATTTTAAAAGATAATAAAGAGATTGAAAAGTTATATCAAGAGTTAGTGATGGTAGAAGAAGAAATAGAAATAGCTCATAAGAAAGATAAAAATATCGAAGTTTTAAATGATACTTTTGGAGATATTACGAAGTTAGATACTAGGATAGTAGAACTAGATACGGCGTTAGATTTAAGTTTAAAATTAAAAAATAAGCCTAAATTTGACAAGTAAGTGTAAATGTGATATAATTTATATAACAACTGGGGGTTAAACTTTGAAAAGGGGGAAATATTATGAATAATTTTATATTAAATATTAAAGATTTTGCACTAAATTTTGTTGATGATATTACAAGAGCTTTTAAAACTAATGAACTTAGTGGTAATGAAGAAATAGTAAGAAAAAATCTTACTTTAGTTAATAATGTTACTAAAGATGATTATTTAGATAAGAAATATACAACTAAAGCGAAAGCAGAGTTAGTGCATGCTAAAAAACATGTTATATTACATAAAGATGATTATATTGCTTATTATCGAAATGCTTATTTAAAGGAAACAATAGAGTATGAAGATTTATATATACCTAAACAAATTAAAAGAGAAGATTATATTAAGAAAAATATTCTTAAGAAAAATTATTCGAAAACAAGATGGGTTATTGGAATTGCATCATTTTTCTTATTAGCAGGCTTTAATTTAACTTTTGCGACGATATTAGCAGTTGTTAATGCATATGCTCTTCCTTATTTTTATGAGTTATATCATAAACCTTATCAAGAAGGGAAAAAACAATATCAAAGAATATTAGATAATATTGAAGATAAATTGGATACTATTATTGAAAAGGAATCTTTAGAGAAAAACGAATCTAATAAGAGAGTAGCGGAATTAAGTTTAAAAATAGCAGAATGTTTAGATTTAATTAATAAAGAACCATATCCTAATTGTATTCGGGAACAAGAAGCTTTAATTAAATTAAATGCTAAGTTTTTAAAAGATGAAGAAGCTACTAAAGCTTTACCACAAGATAGTTTAAAACCAAAATTAGTTTTTGTGAGTTATGAGTCTTGTTTAGATGATATTAGAAGAATAATTTTAGAAAATCAAAAAATATATCGAAGTAAAAAATTAGTAGAAGAAAGATCCGGATTAGATATTACTTCACCAGTATTAGATACGGGCTTACCAGAAGTAAAAGAAGTTCAAACATTAAAAAGATATCGAAGAAAGAATTAGAGTTGATACTTTAATTCTTTTATTTTTGATAAAGATATGATAAAATTAAGTCGGTGAATCTAAAATGAAAACGAAAAAGAAAATGAAAAAAAGAACAAGAAGAATTATTGAAATATGTTTATTAGTGGTAATTTTAGGATATTTAGTTTTATTTTTAGTTGATTATGGAAGATATAAAAATAGTGATAAACCTTTAATAGTTATTAATGTAAAAGAAAAGAAATATGATGATGGGTTTGTTAAGGAATACTTTTCTTTAGGATGGGTTTACCGCGAATACCGGAGGGAAACAATTACAGATAATGAAATAGCACCTTTTTGGAGTAAGATTAAATATGATAAAGATTTAATTAGAGAAAATGAGGATAATTTACCAGAAATAGAAGAATATGAAATACCTAGTAATCCGGATAAATTAGCTAAGTTTAAAGATGTTTTATATTTTTATGAGGAAGAGGAGTTATTAGGTACTTATAAGTGTTTAAATAGTGAGCAAGATTGTTCAGTAGCGCATAATGTAGCGTTAGAATATGATAAAAATCGTTATGAAGATAATGCAATGAGTATTATTGATAAAAGATATGTATTTATAGATGATTATCGGAGTAAGGATACTCCAGTGGAAGAAGCGATTGTTTATTTATTAGACTTTAAAGCGCAAAGAATTATTGCAGCTTATGAAGGAGTAAGATATACTACTTTACGAGATGAGTTAGGGTATATTGATAATTCGAAGTATATTGTTAAGAAGAATGGAAAATGGGGAATTGATCAAGTTATATTAGGAAAAGTTACGAATAAAATACCTTTTATATATGATTATATTAGGTATGATGATAATACGAAGTTATATATTTTAAAGAAGGATAATGAATGGTATACTTTAAATATTGAAACTAATGAATATAGCAGCCCTTTTCTTAAACAAATAACTGCTACTTATAAATATGATGATCAATATGTTATTGGAGTTAATACGACGAATAAAGATACATTAAAGACGAATTATGAGTTATATAATTTAGCGGGAGAAAAGATTATTAATAAAGATAATATTGATTATTTAAATATTTATCCTAATTATATTGTTTATACAAATAATTTAGAGTTACATATTATTAATTATACGGGAGATGAGCTTATTACACCGATCAAGGTATATTTTAATAATTATGAAGAACGAATTAATAATCTTAAGACTTTTTATATCGAAGAAGAGGATGATGAGATAAAGATTACGATTCCGCAAAGTAATACGCGGGAGCGGATGCAAAATGAATACTTCTTTAATCCAGATACTTGGGAAAAGACTAAAGAGCATTTAAATGTTTTTGAAACTAGTTAAAAGTATTTACAAAAAGGGAAAAATTGGGTATAATAATTAAGTAATTCTTGTAAGGGAAAGAGTAATATTATAAGTGCTTTAAAGAGAAGACGAGTTTGGTGGAAACGTTGAAAGATTATAATATGAAAAGAACAACCCAATTATTTACAAGACGCAGGTTAGCGATAAAGAAATAAGACCTAGTAAAGTAAGGTGGTACCGCGGGAAGTCTCGCCCTTACGGATACTGGGTTTTTGTTTTTAGAAAAGAGGATTTTAGATGATAACAAAACCAAAAGGAACTTATGATGTGGTGGATTTAGATGCCAGGAATTATAATTATATTGAAGAGGTAGTGCATACATTTGCTAAGTTATATAATTATGATTTTATTAGAACGCCGATATTTGAAAGTCGAGAATTATTTCATAGAGGAGTAGGGGAAACAACGGATATTGTGACGAAGGAAACCTATGATTTTCAAGATAAAAAGGGAAGAGATTTAACTTTACGTCCGGAAGGAACGGCGGGGATTGTACGAAGTTATATTGAAAATAAAATGTATGGGAATAAAGAGCTTACTAAGTTATATTATTTTGGAACAATGTATCGATATGAAAGACCCCAAGCAGGAAGGAATAGAGAATTTACGCAATTCGGAATGGAAGCTTTAGGAAGTAATGATCCAGCTATAGATGCGGAAGTAATAAGTCTTCCTTTAAGAATATTTGAAGCTTTAGGCATTAAGAATTTAAAAGTTAAAATTAATTCTTTAGGGAATATAGAAGATCGGAAAAATTATGGGGAAGCGTTAAAAGATTATTTAAAACCCCATATTACAGATTTATGTCAAGATTGTCAAGAAAGATTTAAGAAAAATCCTTTACGAATTTTAGATTGTAAAGTAGATGGTGAAGATAAAGTAATTAAGAATGCTCCTAGGATTTTAGAATATTTAAGTGAGGAAAGCCAAGAAAGATTTAAGAAAGTATTAAATTATTTAGATACAATGGATATTGATTATGAAGTAGATCCCAATATTGTAAGAGGGTTAGATTATTATGATCATACGGTATTTGAGATTGTGGCTGATATTAAAGAATTAGGAGCTAGTAATGTTTTAGCAGGAGGAGGAAGATATAATTCTTTAGTGAAGAATTTAGATGGTCCAGATGTACCTGCAATGGGGTTTGCTTGTGGAATTGAAAGAGTTTTATTTACGATTAATACTTTAGAACTTAAATGTGCTGAAGAAAAGTCTTTAGATGTTTTTGTGTTATATGTTAATGAAGAAGAAAAGTGTCATGGGCTTTATTTAACGCAAGAATTAAGATTAAATGGTTTTAGTACGGAGATGGATTATTTAGAAAAGAGTTTAAAAAATCAATTTAAGGAAGCGGATAAATATAAAGCTAAATATTTAATTATTTTAAATAGTGAAGATTTAAAAGAGGGTTTAATAGAATTAAAAGATAATTTAACTAAAGAAAAGAAAAAAGTTAAAGAGATAAATTTAATTGATGAATTAGATGGAAATATGTGAGGTAGGATATGCAAAGAACGTATATTAATGAATTAAATGATAAGATTGATAAGAAAGTAAGAATTGATGGGTTTGTCGAAAGAAATAGAAATCTACAATATGTGGCATTTTTAGTTATTAAAGATAAAACAAATAAAGTTCAAGTTACGGTGGAAAAAGAAACTGCTACAAAAGAGATTTTAGATATAGTAGATAAACTTACGCCGAATTCAACGGTAACAATTAGGGGAGTGGTAAAAGAAAATGCTAAAGTTAAATTAAGAGGGTTAGAAATAATACCGGAGGAGATTATAATTACTTCTTTAAGTAAGGAAGAATTACCTTTAAATTATAATGATTTAGATAGTACGTCATTAGATAATAGATTAGATAATCGTTTTTTAGATTTAAGAAATGAAAAGAATGGTTTTATTTTTGAAGTACAATCAACTTTAGTAGAAGCTTTAAGAGAATATTTATATCAAAAGCATTTCACAGAGATTCATACTCCTAAATTAATTAAGACGGCGAGTGAGTCAGGGTCTTCGGTTTTTGAAGTAAAATATTTTAAAGATAAAGCATATTTAGCGCAAAGTCCGCAATTTTATAAGCAAATGGCGATGGCCAGTGGAATGGAAAGAGTATTTGAAGTAGCTCCCGCTTTTAGAGCCGAAAATTCTAATTCTTATCGTCATGCAACTGAGTTTACTTCTTTTGATTTAGAGATGAGCTATATTGATTCTTATAAGGATGTTTTACAATTAGAAGAAGAAATGTTAGTTTATGCTTTAAAGAAAGTTAAAGAAAAATGGGGTGAGAAAATTAAAGAATTATATGGTGTAGAAGTAGTAGTTCCAACGACCCCTTTTCCAGTAATTAAATTACCAGATTTATGTAAGGAATTAGAAAAAAGATATGGATATAAAGTACCGGAAGAAGAAATTGGGGATATGAATGCGGAGATGGAGAAGTTAACTTCACGGTATGCTATGGAAGAATTTAAGCACGAATTTATTTTTATCACCGATTTTAGTAAAGCAAAACGGCCATTTTATCATATGCGCAAGGAAGATGTTCCACAAGGTTATGACTTAGTATGGAAGGGATGCGAAATAACAACGGGAGCACAAAGAGAACACCGGTATGATATTTTATTAGAACAATGTAAGGAAAAAGGTTTAGGAAAAGATGTAGAGTTCTATTTAGAGTTTTTTAAATACGGGTGTCCACCACATGGAGGTTTAGCTATTGGAATTGATCGTCTTACGATGTTACTTTTAGGGCTTCCAAGTGTGAAAGAAACGATGTTCTTATTTAGAGGACCATCAAGAATTACCCCATAAAGAAAGGAAAAAATATGATGCAAAAATTAGATATTAAAGATATAAGTAAAGATTTAATTGGGAAAGATATGATAGTTACAGGATGGATTAGAAATCATCGACCACAAGCTAGTTTTGGGTTTATTGATTTTGCGGATGGGACTTGTTTTCATCATTTACAAGTAGTTTATGATAATAGTTTAAAAGATTTTGATAAAGTTAGTCATTATTTAGTAGGTTGTGCTTTAGAAGTAGAGGGAACTTTAGTTAAGAGTGAAGGGAAACAAGATTATGAATTAAAAGCCCATAAAATTACTTTAGTAGGAGATTGTCCTAGCGACTACCCAATTCAACCTAAAGCTCATTCTAGAGAGTTTTTAAGAGATCAAGCATATTTACGACCTCGGACAAATCTTTTTCAAGCCGTATTTAAAATTCGGAGCATTGCTGCGATGGCGATTCATGAATATTTTCAAAGTAGAGGGTATTTATATGTTCATACACCATTAATTACCACGGCTGATTGTGAAGGGGAAAATCAAATGTTTAAACTTACAACTTTAGATTTAGATAATATCCCTTTAAAGAATGGTAAATGTGATTATGAAAAAGATTTATTTAATAAACTTGCTTTTATTACGGGGACGGGTCAATTACACGGAGAGACTTTTGCGATGGCTTTTAAAAAGATTTATACTTTTGGACCGACTTTTAGAACTGAAAACTCAAATACAAAAACGCACGCCAATGAATTTTGGATGATTGAACCAGAAATCGCTTTTTGTGATTTAGATGGGTTAATGGATGCGGAAGAAGATATGTTAAAATATATAGTTAATTATGTTTTAGAACATGGTAAGGAAGAGTTAGAATTTTTAAATAAGTTTGTGGATAATACTTTACTTACAAAATTAAATAATTTAGTTAAATCAAAGTTTTCCAGAATTACGCATAAAGAAGCAG
>CANQHW010000022.1 GCA_947623855.1 uncultured Bacilli bacterium
CCGTCAAGCTTTTTCCGGCGGGCGGGGTGCATTTGTGTAAAATACCATTTTTTACAAAATTATAACGGTTTTAAAAATAAAGAAATATAATCTTGAAGATAAAATACAATCATCGTCCCTGCTATTAAAAAGGGACCATAAGGTATCTCTCTTGCTTTATTTTTAAATATAATATAAAAAGCATAAGGAAATGCAAGTAAAGACCCTATTACTAATGCTACAAAAGAAAGTTGAATCCCTAAAGTTACCCCTATAAAGAAAGAAAGTTTAATATCTCCCCCTCCTAAAGATTCTCTTTTCATAACTTTATCTCCTACTAACTTAATAATAAACATAAAAGTAAAAATAATAATCCCTGAAAGTAATGCTAAGACCATTGATTTAAAACCAAAATAATACCATTTAAATCCTAAAATAAGTAAAGAAGCTACAATTAGTGGTTCATCTAATATAATATAATATTTTAAATCACTAACAAAAATAATTAATAACAACGCCGATATTATCATCATTGCAATAAGTTCATAAGACATCCCATAAACTAAATAAGCTATCCCAAATAATAATCCACTAGCTATTTCAATAATAGGATATAAATATGATATCTTCTTTCCACATTTATGACATTTCCCCCTTAAAAAGATAAAACTTATTACTGGTATTAACTCATACCATTTTAAAACATGTCCACACTCTTCACAATGACTCCTAGGAGTTATAATTGATTCTCCCTTTGGAAGTCTCATCCCAACCACCAAGAAAAATGATCCAAATAACATGCCAATTATAATATAAAAGAAAACCATATAAACCTCCTAAATTTGTGTACTCATCTCTTGATAGAATCCAAACATTGGAATAACTACTGCTATTAAAATAAATCCTACTATTAAAGCTAAAGCAACAATTAATACAGGTTCAATTAAACTCTTAATACTTTCGACAATCGTATGATGTTGGACTTGATAATACTCACTAACTCTTCCCATCATCTCCGCCAGTTGCCCTGTCGACTCACCTGTAACAATCATATAATAAGCTACCTCTGGTACAGCCCAATGATCTTTAAACGCCTCACTTATTTTATCCCCTTTAGCAATATTATTAATCGTATTAAACATTATCTCTTTATATATCTCATTATTCGTTATCTTACTTAAAATATCAATCGTCTCTGTAATAAAAACATTATTTTTAAGTAAAGATGCAAAAGTCTTCGTAAATATTGTTATTTCATTATAAATAACAATATTTCCTACCACTGGAATATGCATTACTATTACTTGCATTAATCTTCTAAAAGCTTTAATCTTTTTATACATAAATATTAATACTACTAAAACCGTAATAACTCCAAGTAAAATATACACAATATTTGCTTGCATAAAAGTACTTAAATTTAATAAAAATAATGTTAACCCTGATACTTGTACCCCTAATTGTTCATATATATCTACGAATTGCGGAACAATATACAATAAAATAAACGTAATAACTGCTAAAGCAAACACCATTACTACTGATGGATATGTCATTGCACTAAGCATTTGTTTCTTTATTTTTTCTATTTCATTATAATAGTTTGCCATATCATCAAGTGTTTCTTCTAATCCTCCAGTAGCTTCGGCAGCCTTAACCATATTAATTAATAAATTAGGAAACACGGTCCCTTGTTTTTCCAAAGCATTAGAAAAACTTTCCCCCATTGTAAGTTCATAAGCTAATGACTCCATGGTTCTTTTCTTACCCTTATCTTTTCCCATTTGATTAATTAATATCTTAACCGCATCAGTTAAAGTAATCCCCGCTTTAAGATACGTAGATAACTGCGTCAACCAGAAAATTAAATCTTTAGTTTTCCATTTTCTACTTCCAAAAGAACCTTCTCCATAAACAAAATTTATCCAAGGACTAGTCTCAATACTATATACATCATAACCTTCATTAACTAAATATGAATTAACATCCGTTTTAGAAAATGCACTAAATCTTTCTTTAACTAACTTCCCTGTTGGACTTTTTGCAGTATAAATATATATTAAAGTCTTTTTATTAGCTTTCGTATCCTCAGTAGCTAACTCTTTTTGTAATTCATGTTTCTTATTATTTAAAAGTTCTTGTTGTTTAGGACTAATAGGTTTTACTTTAACTTCTTTAATATTTTTATAAGGATTATTTTTAACTGTTGTCTTATAAATTGTATCAACACTTTTAGAAGAAGCATCAAATAATGATCTTAAAGGAGCATAAACCCCATTTAATAAACCCAAATAAGCGTGTTTAAAAATTAAAATTATACTTAAGAATATATCTGTTAAAATACTAGACATCGCTTCCACCACGCTTCCCTTTATATTTTACTCTAATTAATTATACCATAGTTTTATGAAACTAGGCAAATAAAATATTTTTTATCATAAAATACAATGAAAGGAAAATTAATATGTATCCAGAAGTCCTTAAAAATACCCTAACTTTACCTAAAGTCTTAGGAGGAATAAGTAAAACCATTGGAGTTGCCAAAGAACTCATCCCTCTTTATGAACAAGCAAAACCTTTATGGAATAATGCCAAAACCGCATTAAAAGTTTTAAAAGTAATGAATACTCCAGACTCTAAACCAACCCCTACTACCTCTCTAAATAAACCAAAAGAAATAGCATCCCCCTCTATTTCTCTTCCCCAATTTTTTCAATAACATTTTTATAAAACTTAACTTCTTCTTCTAATTTCTTCTTAGTTTTTTTATCAACCTGTCTTTGTAATATATCTTCATCTTTCCTAACTATTTCTTGATAATATAAAATATTTTCCTTCTTAATAAGACCATACTTATTTACTATCCTCCTATGTTTTTTCTTCCCCTTTATAAATTCCATAATAGTATAATAATGCTTATCATAAATAACTTCTTCATCCCTTAAATAAAACCCTATTTTATTTAAATATTCTCTTACTAATTCTTGATGATTATGACTAGATATAATAATCTTATTTATATTAATTAATTTCTCTTCATCCTCTAAAATATGCCTAATAGTATAAAAACCCATTCCAGCCATAACTAAAGTATCATAATTTACTATATCTACATTATCTATCCCATCACTAAGAATCGTTTGAATATCTACTTCATATTTTAAAAAATTTTTTTGAGCTATTTCTAAAGAATACGGATTAATATCTGTTGCTAATACTTTTTTTACTTTATTATATAAATAAACACTTAATAACCCATGATCACATCCTATATCTATTACTTTATCATCTTTATTACAAAAACTAGCTATCGCTGCTAGTCTTTTCGATAATTTAATCATTTAAAAAATCCTTTAATTTTTTAGCTCGTGATGGATGTCTTAATTTTCTCAAAGCTTTAGCTTCTATTTGTCTAATCCGCTCTCTTGTAACATTAAATCTTTTTCCTACTTCTTCTAAAGTATGACTTGTTCCATCAATTAACCCAAACCGTAACTCTAAAACTTCTTGCTCTCTTTGTTGTAAAGTAAGTAAAACACTTTTAATTTCTTCTTTTAAAATTTCATTCGTTGCATATTCTTCCGGACTCATATTTGAAGCATCAGGAACAAAATCTCCTAAATGCGAATCATCTTCTTCCCCAATTGGAGTTTCTAAAGATACAGGATCTTGACTTATCTTCATTACTTCTCGTACCTTTTCCACCGAAATACCCATTTTAGAAGCTAATTCTTCATCCGTTGGTTCTCTATTTAACTCAAGCGTTAATTGTCTTTGAATCCTTGCCATCTTATTGATCGTTTCAACCATATGCACTGGTACTCTTATCGTTCTAGCTTGATCCGCTAAAGCTCTCGTAATAGCTTGTCTTATCCACCAGGTCGCATAAGTAGAAAACTTAAACCCTTTATCATAATCAAACTTCTCTACCGCTTTCATAAGACCAATATTTCCTTCTTGAATTAAATCTAAAAATAAAAGACCTCTCCCTACATATCTTTTAGCAATACTTACTACTAACCGTAGGTTAGATTCCGCTAAAATATTCTTTGCTTCCTCATCACCAGCCACAATTCTTTTAGATAACTCTAATTCTTCCTCTGGTGATAATAAACTAATTCGTCCAATTTCTTTTAAATACATCCTAACAGGGTCATTAATATTTACATCCTTAGTTATTTCTTCATCGGTTAAAACAATATCATTCTCCCCATTTTCACTACCTTCTTCTTCCCCTTCTTCTACTACCGTAATATTATTTTCTAATAATATATTATATAACTCATCTAAAGAATCCGGATCAACATCTAACCCTTTTAATTCTTCCGCTAATTCCTCAAAAGTTAAAAACCCCTTTTCACTACCTTTTCTAATTAATGATTCTTCTCTTTCTTCTAAACTCTTAATTTGTTCCATTAGTACACACTCCTTTTTTAATTTCTGCTATTTGTTTAGCTATAGTTATTTTCTTATTCATATCTACTTCATTTTTTAACTTATTTTTTAATTCTTTAATCTGTTCTTCTTTCTGACTTTTTTGATAAACTAAAACATACTCTTTAAACAATTCCTCACTTAATTCCTCTTTAAATTCATTAGTAATCGCAATTATTTTATCATATTCTTCTTTTTTGTCAAAAACAAAACTAATAAAATCCGCCACATTTATCTCTTTTTTCTCATTATAATAATAAACAATATAATTAGCTAAATTACGATATATTGGTTTTATAAAATATCCAATATTCTTTTGATATTCTAAAATATACTTTTTATCATTTAACATATAATATAAAATATGCTCTGCTGCAATATCACTACTAGTCTTCTTTTCCCCCACCACTTTTACTGGTGGTTTAAAAACCTCTTTCTGGATTTTATTTAAACTTTGATATTCGCTTAACTTATTCTTTAAAATACTCTTATCAATATTATAATTTGCACTAATCTCATTTAAAGTTACATTAACTTTTATCTCATCCCCTACTTTAGCTAGCGTTTCTAATACCTCATTAATATATAAAGCTAAATCATCACTATTATTTAAATTTTTCCCTACTTTTAATTTCTGTAACTTAAATGTTACTAAATCCCAAGCATTATGATAATTATCTAAAAAAGATTCTACTCCTTTTTTTAAAATATATTCATCTGGATCTTTTTCTTCTCCAAAACTTATAATTTTTACTTTTAAATTAGCTTTTTCTAATAATTCTCCATTAACAATATTAGCTTTAATCCCCGCACTATCATTATCTAAACATAAATAAATCGGTACCCGTAACTTTTTTAATAATTCTATCTGCTCAGAAGTTAAGGCCGTACCTTGTAACGCTACTACATTTTTAATCCCACTAGCACTTAACCTAATCGCATCCATAAAACCTTCTACCACAATAATTCCTGAATTTATCTTAGCATACTTCTTCGCATTATGATAATTATATAAAGTTTCCTTCTTTTTATATAAAGAAGTCTCTCTACTATTTACATATTTTGCTTCTTCTTCATTTCGATAAATCCGTCCACTAAATCCTACAACATTACCATCCTTATCCCACAACGGAAAAACAATTCTTCGCGTAAAAAAATCATAAGTATCCTTTGCATTTTGATTAATAAGTCCCATATTTAATAAAGTTTTACTATCATACCCTTTTTTTATAAGTAATTTATATAAAGAATCTTTTTCATCTAAAGATAACCCTACTTGAAACTCTTGTAAAACTTCTTCATTTAACCCCCGTTTCTTTAAATAATCTTTAGCTAAAGTTCCAAACTCCGTATTTAAATTATTTATAAAAAACTTTAAAGCAATATCCATAATTTCTTTTTCTTTCGTAAAACTTTTACCACTACTAAATACTTTAGATTGATTAGATAATTTATACCCAATCTTTGATGCTACTAAATTTACAGCTTCAATAAAACCTATATCTTCATAATTAGCTACAAAAGTAAAAACATTCCCCGCCGCATTACAAGAAAAACATTTATAAATCTGCTTACTTTCCGATATATGCATAGAAGGTGAATGATCATCATGAAAAGGACACACTGCTACATAATCATTTCCCTTTTTAGTAATAGGAATATATGACCCGATGATATCTACAATATTAGCTTGCATTCTAATATCGGAAATAACACTACTTTCTAAAAAAGCCATAAAAACCACCTTCTATTAAATATATATTATAACGACCTAGGCGATTTCCTTTTTTTTATGAAAAAAAATGCAATTTTTTTTGCATTTTTAACATTTTTTGTAAATAATAGTATAAAATATCGTTGTAAATAATAATGTCCAAAATTTAATAATTTTCCCTTCTCCCCTTACTAATGTATCTGGCACCGCAACATTATTAACCACCATTTCTTCTTTAAAAGTATCCTGTTCTTGAACTTCTTCTTTAATTACTTCTTCCTTAATCTTTTTATTTTCCCAAGTAATACTTTTATCGTCTTCTAACTCTATCGTTTCCGTTTGATATTCTTTTTCATACCCTTCTGGTAAAGATAATTCCTTTATAATATAAGAACGTAACTCTAAATTAGCAAAACATACCTTTCCTTCATCATCCGTTGTCAGTTTATTTGCTAACTTTGTTCCTTTATATAACCCAATCACTGCTCCCTTAATGGGATTACCTAAGTTATCTTTAACTACTACCGTAATACTTTTACTTATCTCTAAACTTTCTACTTCCAATTTATATGCTCCATCTGTATTTTCATCTAAAGTAATAGTTTGCGGTTTTATTAAAGCATAATTTTTCTTCCCACTAATTTGCTTTATCGTATATGTCCCATATCCTAATCTTACTTTAGCATTTCCCTTACTATTAGTTGTAATTGTAAAAGTCTTATCTTCATCTCCAATTTGAAAAACAGCATCTTTTTCCAAAGTTAATTTATCACTATCTAAACTCTTATATCTTTTGGTAATTGTAAAATCTACAAAATTTTCTAAAACTTCTATATCTACCTCTTCTTTTTCTTTCTTACTTAAATCTATTTCATATTTTTTTCCATCTAATTTATCATTACAACTATGACTAATTTGTTTAATATAATATTTCTTTAAAGATAAAGTATTTAAAGTATAAACCTTCTCTTCCGTAGCTAAAAAACTATCTATTAAATTATCCTCTTCGTCAAATATTCCATAAGTAGTTTCCATATTATTAGAACAATTACTATAAAAATGTTCTCCTCTTTTAATATTTACCACAAGAGTTCCTAATATTTCCTCACTTTTTAAATTAATAATATTATCATATGGGGTATTATCATCAATAGTAACAACCTGTTCCGGTATCATTGTATAATTTTTTAAGCCACTTACTTGTTTTAAAGTATATGTTCCATACCCTAACTTTATCTCCGCTTCTCCTTTATCATCTGTTGTTAAATTAAATTTTTTATTTGCATCTCCAATACTAAATTGGGCATTTTCTTCAAAATTATCTCCTGCTTTCTTTACTATTTTAATCTTTTTAATATTTTCTAAAACATTAAGAGTAATCTCTGGATGAAGATTATCTTCGGATATAACAATATCGTGAGTACCATTATCTACTGTTTCACTACATCCATGAGTAAGTTGTTTTAATTGATATGTCTTTAAAGGCAACTCTTTAGTAGTATAAGTCTTATTTTTCTCCGCTTCAAATGATTCTACTAACTCTCCATTATCATATAATCCATAACTACTTACTGCATCACTTTCACAATTAAAATAAATACTCTTATTATTATGGATATTAAAAGTAATATGGCCCGTCGTTTCCAGTATTTTCTTAACTAGTCCTTCTTCCCCTATTATCTCTTCTCTTTTCATTGCATAATCTTTATTACTTTCTTCTAAAGAAAAAGGTATATCCTTTGCTTTAACATTTCCTCCCAAAAAAATTCCCATTATCAAAACCAAGACTATTTTTTTCTTCATTTTTCCTCCTTTTTCCATGTCTATATTTTTAGCCCTTCTATTATATATATTAACAATTTTTCTTTGATTTCCTTCTTTTTTACAAAAATTTTTAAAAAAAATCTCTCAATTTTAAATTGAAAGACTTATTTACTCATCCCATGAATCTTTTCTAATTCTTTAATACTTGGTTGTTGTAAAACCCATATATTTTTTTCTTTAACTAACTCTAATTGTAACTCTTCTGTTGTTTTTTCTTGATACTTTAACATATAATCAAGCTTATAATCAATAAACTTATCGGCATCATATTCCCCTTCTTCATTTAAAAACTCTTCTTCAAAAGTATTCAAATAATCTTCCGCTTCATCCTGAGCTTTATATAAATTATACACCGTAATTAAAACTGTAACATAAGCTTTATTATTTTGATATTCTTCCTTTTTAATTGTATAACTCATATCTTTATACTGTCTTAAAAATATCTCTTTATATTTTTCTTTTTGACTATCATTTAAATCTTCTCCCTCTACATAATTATCAATATCTTCTACTAAATCTTTATCTAAATATTTATACTTTTCTAAAAAAATATAAACACTTTCTTTCGCTCCACCCCTAACTGAACAAGCACATCCTACTAAGAAAAAGATTAAACTAAGTATTAAAACCAACTTTTTCATATCAAGTCTCCTTTCTTTTATTATGATAATTATTTTACAACTTATACTAAATTATGATAAACTACTATTGAAAGAAGGAATAAAAATGAAAAAACTACTTACCGGTATCCAACCTAGTGGAGAGATTACTCTTGGTAATTTAATAGGAAGTATTAAACAAATGGTTAAATATCAAGACGAATATGATTCATATATATTTGTTGCTAATATGCATGCCATTACTGTTAATCAAGACCCCCAAACTTTAAAAGAAAGAGCTAAAAATTTAGTAGCTCTATATCTTGCATGTGGAATAGATCCCCATAAAAATACCATCTTTCTTCAAAGTGATAATCCTTATCACGCCAATCTATCTTGGGTTTTAGAATGTAATACCTATTTTGGCGAAGCCGGAAGAATGACCCAATTTAAAGATAAATCTCAAAAACATAAAAACTTTAGTGTCGGCTTATTTACCTATCCAATGCTTATGGCCGCCGATATCTTACTTTATGATGCTGATTATATCCCTGTCGGAATCGACCAAAAACAACACGTTGAACTAACTAGAGATATTGCTCTAAGATTTAATAAAAAATATGGCCCAACCTTCACTATTCCAGAACCTATCATCCCTCAAAATGGGGCTAAAATAACTGATTTACAAGAACCAACTAAAAAAATGAGTAAATCTTCCGAAAATTTAAAAGGTACTATTTTAGTCTTAGATGATATAGCTACAACTCGTAAAAAAATAATGAGTGCTGTAACTGATAGTGATAATCTAGTTAAATATGATCCTGAAAATAAACCTGGTATATCTAATCTTTTAAATATTTATTCTGTTTTAACAAGTATGGATATCCAAAAAGTCGAAGAAAAATTTAAAGATGCTAATTATGGCGAACTAAAAAAGAATGTCGCTGATGTAGTATGTAATACCTTAGAATCCATTCAAACTAAATACCAAGAAATACTACAATCTAATTTAGTTGATGAAGTCTTAGATCAAGGTCAAGAAAAAACCATAGCTATTGCTAAACAAAAAGTATCTGAAGTATTTACTAAAGTAGGACTTAGTCGTTAAGTCCTTTTTTCATTCATAAATTTAACTAACTTATATATTCTTACATATTCTTTATCCATTTTCCCATTAATTTTATTTCTTAAAATCTTCTTTATCTTATCTATATCCTCCCTAGCTCTTTCATTCCATTCACATAAAAGATACTTAAGTTTATCCCTATCCTTTTCTTCCTCCACCATCTTACTTAAATATATCCGCATCTCTTCTTTTTGATTATCTCTTTTAACTTCTCTTATCTTTCCCTTTTTAAAAAACTTATCTATCTTTGGAAAATTATAACTAAGTTCTAAAATATCTAAATCACTTTTAATATCTAAATAATATAACTCTCTTATTTGTCTATCTGGACTAACTTTAATAACTACATTACTTTTAGTATCTGAAAGTAATGCAAACCCTCTATCTTTAATCTGATTATAAAACTCTTCACTTACTTCTCCTTGATATTCTAAAATATTTAAAAACGTTTGATAATTAACTTTAAACATTAAAATACTTTCTAAAGTAAAATTATCTTTATCTAAAAAATTATAAAACTTCGTTTCTTTGGCATTTAATTTTAAATCATAACCTATCATAATTTTTCCTCCTTTTTAAGATTATAACTAATAGTAGTATACCCACAAAAAATATATTACACTCTAACTTTAAAAAAATATCTTTTAAAACTTGCCAAATATTATTATCTATCGCTAAAACATTTAAATTAATAACTATAAAAGTAAGTCCTATCCCTATTAATAAACAACTAAATAAAATTAATATATTTCGCAAAATATCCCACCCTTAAAAATATATTTATAAATTTAATAAAATAGTATATAATTAAATAGGTGATTAGATGAATTTTTTAGATTTAATAAAATATATTATCTTAGGAATTATCCAAGGTATAACTGAACCTCTACCTATTTCTAGTAGTGGTCATTTACTTATCTTTAGAGAACTATTTAATACTAATATGTTTAATGATTTAAACTTTGAAATAATCGTTAACTTTGGTTCCTTCTTAGCTATTTTATATATCTTTCGTAAAGATATAATTACTTTAATAAAAAGTTTCTTTACTTATCTTTTTGGTAAAAAAGAAGCAAAAGAAACTCATAAAGCGAATTTTAAATATTGTATGTTAATTATTATCGGATCTATTCCTGTTGGAATTATAGGGTTACTTTTTAAGGATAAAATTGAAGCTTTAGCCAATGTTAAATTAACCGCTATCGCTTTATATATAACCGCCATCTTCTTATTTATCGTAAGAAATATTAAAGGTCATAAAAAAGATAAAGATATAACTTACTTAGATGCCTTACTTATTGGACTTATAGAGGTTATTGCTCTATTCCCTGGAATCTCACGAAGTGGAACCGTTTTAGTTGGATGTTTATTATGTGGTTTAACAAGAGATAGTGCTTTAAAATATACTTTTATGTTATACTTCCCCGTTAGTGTCGCATCATTTGGTTTAAGCATTTTAGATGTTATCGATACTGGTATTGCTAGTAACTTAATCATTCCTTATACTTTAGGTTTAATCGCCGCCGGAATTACCTGTTTCTTTTCTTATAAGTGGTTAAGTGATGTTGTTAAAAAAGGACATTTAAAAAACTTCTCTATCTATTGTATCATTGTAGCCACTTTAGTATTAATTTATTTTAGATAAAACTTATAGTTGAAAATAAATATAATTTATGATATGATGTATGTAGTGAAGGAAACTTCATATAATAAAAAAGAGGAACATTTAACGTAAGTGAATGTCCTCCTCAAAAGGATACAAAGACACTCTATCTTAAAGAGTGTCCTATTTTTTTATTGCTAATACTAATAAAGTAGAAAGTAACAAAATTATCGCCATTAGACCTCCTCTCATTTAAGATAAAGAGGTGGACACTCCAACATCAAATATTCCTATATATAATTATACTCCGGTTTACAACAAATAACAAGTTATTTTTTGTAAAAAAGAAACTACTCTTTCGTAGCTTCTATTTCTTTAATATCCACCTTATTAATAGCATCAAACCGTTTAGTAATCTTTTCAGTAGTAATATTTATATCTTTAACATCCTTACTTACAGTATCAATACTTCTACTTAACTTATCCCATCTAATTCGGTACTTCGCAAACTCATCACTAAGTCTTGCTAACTCTGTATGAATAACCGAAGCATATTTATCCCGCTCTAAGTTTTTAACAATCATCTCCACAATAGTTAAAGTACTCATTAACGTCGTTGGAGAAGTAATCCAAACCTTTTTCTTATAAGCATAAGATAAAATATCCGAATGATACGCATTAATCTCCGCAAAAATTGCTTCCGCTGGTAAAAACATTATCGCCTCATCTGCTGTTTCACCCTTTAAAATATATTTACTACTAATAGCATCAATATGTTTTTTAACATCACTTTTAAATAATTTCGTTGCAGCTTCTCTTTCCGCTTGACCTAACGTCTTATCCGTCATTCGCTCATAATTTTCCAAAGGAAACTTAGAATCAATACATATCGTTCCCAAAGGTGCGGGCGCATACAAAATTGCATCCGCCGTAAGTCCATTACTTAAAGTATGTTGTACTTCATAAATCCCTTTATTATTCTCCCCAAAAACACTTGATAAAATATAATTTAAATTAACTTCTCCAAAAATCCCTCTAGTCTTCTTATCCGTTAATACACTTTGTAAAGATACGATCTCCGTAGATAAACTATCTATTTTCTTTTGCGCTTCATCAATCTTCGTAAGTCTTTCTAAAATATTATTAAAAGTTTTATTGGTCTTTTCAAAATTAACATCCAATCTTTCATTAACTTTATCATTAATTAATAATAACTTCTTTTCAATCAAAGTATTCATTTTCTCAAAATCATTACTTAAATTTCTATTAAAATGATCTTTAAAATCATTAATATCTTTATTTAAAGCTACTTCAAACCTTCCTAATCTTTCAATAGTATCCTTATCACTATTATTATTACTTCTAACTTTAAAAATTAAAATAATTAATAAAACTATTGTTATAGCAATTAATCCTATTATAATGTACTCCATTTTATATCACCTAATATTATCTTACCAAACAATAGTTTTAAATTCAAGTTAAATTATTACTTGTGTTACATTATAC
>CANQHW010000023.1 GCA_947623855.1 uncultured Bacilli bacterium
TCCGATAGAGGTGGTATCTTGAGAAACGATAATTTTAGCATCAGGTAAGATTGCAGGAGGAGCTTTTTGGATTTCGAAGGTTTTGATGATTGTACCTTCATAGATATTTAGACCAGTTATTTCTATACTAGCAAGGTTGTTAAGACTGGTAGCATTAATATTGTTAGAATATTTTACTTCATAATCAATATCAGGGGTTAGAGTATGGTTATCAGGATCGGTTATACTTATTTTTGGTTCAATTTTATGACCAGTATAGATTAGGTTAGTATCTAAGATAGTTATGGTATAACCAACAATACTTTGTTTATTTTGACCGTAGATAGATACTTCCATATCAAGGGTAGATTCATTATTATCAGTATCTTTTACGGTAAAGTAGATATGGTAGGTACCTATTTTCCATTCTAGTTCATTAGTAATGGTTACTTTATCTATAGATATAGGGCCATCTTCTTCATCTTCAATAGTTATTAAATTTTTAAAGTATTCTAAGTCTTTTTCTTCATCATAGGATAATGGGATATTAACTTTATTATCAGTTATGGTATATTGATTATCTTTGATATGGAAGGTTGGAGCAGTACCAAGCATTTTTATGATAGATATTTGTTTAGTATAGTTTTCGTAGTTGGTTTGGTCTTGGTAGATAGCTTTAGCTGTAATAGTTTTACCATTTTGTAAAGGGGTATGGGGGTTATCCCAATGCCAGCCTTCAGGTAAAGAAATATCTTCTAGGGTTTGGTGAGTATTTTCGGCATAGATTGTTTCATCAGGTTCATTGGTAGGGTTTTTAGCTTTAGAGATAGTAAATGGTTTATTTATAGTACCGGTATAAATACCTACACCATTTATTTGGATAGTAGCGGTTCCGGCATTAATATTATTATCATAAGAGATAGTATATTGTTCATTTAAGATTAGTTCAATATCATCATCTTTAACAGTTATAGATGGGGTATGTTCACTACCATTATAGATATAACCATTTTGGATGTAACTAATATGTAGGGTATTAACATCTATTTTAGTATTAACAGTATTTTCATAAAGGTTAATCATAGCAGCAGAAGCATAGTTACCACCTTGAGTTTCAAGACCGGTTAATCTTACATAATTAGCTTTAGTAGGGGTTTTAAAGAAGTAAGTTTTAGTAGTATTATCATTTGGCCATTCGATATTATCTTCGATTAAAGTCCAGGTTTCGCCATCTAGACTGGTTTCGATTTTGGCTTTAGTAATTCTTCCGTTAGCGGAACCATCTTGACGAGGCATATAATCTAATTTTGAGATTACGGCGCCCCCAATAATATTAATATTTATCCATTTTTCGTTATCGCTACCATTCCATTTAGTATGCCACATGGTTTGATTATGTCCATCAATAGCTTTAGAGGCATCTTCAGAAGCTTTTTCGGAGGTAGAAGCGGTAGCTTTTAATCTACTGATAGGGATATATACTTTAGAAGGATCAGCTTCAGGATCTTCTTCGAAGGTAAATTCAACGCTGTCACTTGGAAGGTAGGTTCCGTGAGCTCCTTGACGAACTAAAATAGTGGTCATATGGGATACATCAGGAGGAGTGGTAAATTTAGTCCAAGTATTAGAAGCTTTTTCTTTACTTACTATTTGCCATTCCATAGTATCGGTTACTCCAATAACTTTATTTTCAAGGTCATTAGCATATAGATTAGTTGGAGTTTTATCTTTTTCGATATTAATAATTGTTATACTAGGACTGGTTGGAGAAATATCTTGATCACCGATGATATGGACAACGATATCTTTATCTGTTGTTATTTGGTTTAATTTAGAGGTTAAATCAGCGGTTTTGCTATTAGATACTTGGGTCCAGGTAGCATGAACTTTCTTAGATGAGGTATCATAAGTATAGTCTAGAGAATATTCAAATGATTGATCAGTTTCGGTAGTATTAAAGACAATCTTATTAGCATTTGCACCATCAAATGAGAAAGAGATTGGTTTAACGGATTCTAGACCAAGAAGATAGGTAGCTACTTGTTTGATAGCTTGACTTTGTTTATATAAAGAAGTACTAGTATCTAAATTAGATAATTCGGTTAAGGTTTTATCTTCAGCATTTTTAATATTAGTAGTATAGCTTCCTAATTTATTTTCTAAGAGTTTTAACATATCATGCATTGGAAGAGGGAATTCTTTAAGATTAGCAAGTATTTCTTGAGCTAGAAGGTAATAATCATTAGGGGTTTTATTATCGTTTTTTAGATAAGATTTTATTAAACCATACCAACCGTCAAGGTTAAAGTATTGGATTCCTTGGGTATTTTTGGCTGTTTTATCTGCTGTAGGATATCCGACGATATTACGATATAAAGTTTCTTGAGTAGTTGGTTCATTTTCATGGATATCAGCTAATAATTTATATTCTAAAGCTTTTTCATAAGTAGCAAAGTCATCAATAGCTCTTTGAGCTAAAAGGACATAACTAGCATTATAATCAGAAGAATAATCTAAAGTAGTAGTTCCCCAGTTTAGAGGAAGACGTTCACCTTTTTCGGTACCACTAGATTTTCCCCAACCGTGGACATCATTTCTTATAGACCAAGTGGTATTAAAGGTATTTTCTTCATTTTTAGTTTTGGTTTGGACTAGGTAAGCGGCATGTCCGGGTTGTCTGGTAACTGCTGCAACTTCACCATAGGAGTTATGTAAGTTTTCACCGGTTTTGGATAGGGCACCACATACTCCATCTTCTTCCCATACGACCCATAAACGTGGTTGGGTATTGGTATTACTTTTAATATTCCATTCTTCGGTATGATAGATACTATTACAGTTAGTATTACGGACATATCCTTCGATACCAGGGGTTTTTATATCAGGAGCACAATAAGTAGAGTTTGGTTCATAGTAGTGTTCATCGGTATAAGCCCAGGTAAAGCTATCGTTATACCAAATATAGGTATAAGGATCCATACTAGATTTTCTATTACCGCCATTGCCATACTTAGTATTTTCTAAGTTACTACTATACCAGTTTAACCAAGGAAGTTCTTCATCACTTAAGCGGGCATCAACTACCCAACGCATTTCTTCTACGGTTAAGGATTCAAAGACGGCGGTATTAAAGGTATTAGCAATATCTTTATAATCTTCGGGTAAATTTTGATGTAAGTATAGGTTTTTAAATACTTCGTAACGTTTAATAGGGTTAGATAATACTAAAGTGTTATTAGCACCACTAGTCCAGAAAGCAACGGTTCCAGAATGAGTTAGGGATATAGCCATCATCATTTTTAGGAAAACGTTTCTTTGAGTTTCGGTATAATTTACGTTACTTAAATCAGTTTTATAAATATGGTATAGGTTAGATAAGATGGTTAAAGATTTAACATAACTATTTAGAGGTTCCCCACCAGTAGTATATAGTTTTAGGGCTTCTTTATTATTAAATAACCAAGAGATAGTTTCGGCTTTATAACTATCGGATGTAGCTAAAGCTTGAATTATCGGGTAGGTTACTTTTTGGACAAGGTTTCTTTTTAATAATTCGAATTCTAGATTAGAAGAATTAAGTATTTCTGAAGCGGTTTTAGTACTTAGTTCTTTATCATATTCGGTTACATCTTTAATATATTCTACTTTAGTAGTTTCTTTAGGAACATAGGTAGAACTATTATAGAGTTTAGCATCAGCATAAACAGCGTGGTCAGCATCTTGATTGTTTTGATAATCAGCTACTAGTTTTAAATATTTAGCGCCGGTGATATCAAGTTTTACTTTAGCAGCTTCGGAGTTACCTTTTAGGACTTCAGTTTGATGTTTTAGGGTCCAGGTATTTTGATCATTAGAGGTATAGATAAAGAATTTAACACCGTTACCACTAGCGTTTCGGGACGAATCAACTCCTAGGTAGGATTCAAAAGTATCATAACTCATATTTGTTAAATCATAGATTACAGTACTATAAGCATGGGCAAATATACCTTTTAAAAAGTAAGTTACTTCTTTATTGACGATAAGAGAGATTAAACCACCGGATTCGTTTTCGTCTTTTTTTAAAGCTCGAGAATCTTTCCAACTACTTTCGGCGCTTAACCATTCTAGGTCAGATAAATAAACGTAGTCATCGGTATTATAGGGTAATAATGCTAAGGTTTTAGCATTTGTTTGCGCTATTTGCCGTTTTATATCTTTATGATGGATATTATTTAATAAGATAACACTGAAGATTATTATTCCTAGTATTAATAGATATTCTTTTTTTAAATATTTTTTCATAACCAAACCTCTTTTTCTCCTTTATTATAAAATATAATAAAGATTTTTATGGTAATATATATTATAATAATGTCAAAGATTTGTCAAGAGGGGATTATTTCCTTTTTTGGTAGATGTAAAGTATAATATAAAGATTTATTTTAGAGGAATTATTTGATATAATTATATTAATATGGAGGAAAATGTATGAAGGGTAGTATAAAATATATTATAGTATTTATGATAAGTATGTTTATACTAAACATACATGTTTTCGCACAGATGAAGAAGGTTGTAGCAACGGGAGATTTTTTAAATGTTCGGAGTGGTTCAGGGAGTAATCATACTAGTTTAGGACAAATAAATACAGGGACAAGTTTAGAGTTATTAAGTGATAGTGTATTTGCTGATGAAGGGGGGAATTGTAGTGAAGGATGGTACCAAGTTAGGTATGGGAATGAAACGGGGTATGTTTGTAAGAGTTTTGTGAATGTGATTACGGTAGAAACAGAGAATGTGGAACCACAAAGTGATTATGAGAAGGTATTATATGATAAGGGGTTTCCATCATCATATTGGGATAGTTTATATAAATTACATCAATTACATCCGAATTGGGTTTTTAATGCTTATAAGACTAATGTTGATTGGAATACTTTTATAAATGCAGAATCCGTAGTAGGGAAGAGTTTAACGGATAGTAAGAGAACGGGTTATTATAGTACGGCGGGTGGTTCGTATGACTGGCTTACGGATACTTATAAACCATTGGAAGCAGGAAGTTGGTATGCGGCATCTCCAGCTTTAATAGCATATAATGCGGACCCTAGAAACTGGTTATATGATGAACGGATTTTTATGTTTGAGGATTTAACTTATCATCCCGAGTATCAAACTTTAGATGTTGTAAAGAGTGTGTTAGCGGTTAATGCGACGTTAGCATCTTATGCACAAAGTTTTGTGAATGTAGCTAGTAGTGGGACTGCTTCTATAAGTCCGGTGCATTTAGCGACTAGATCGCGGTTAGAGATTGGGACGAATGCTTCTGCTGATCAAATATTAGGTAATAGTTCTAGAACTTATCGCGGTTATAGTTTATATGGGTATTATAATTTCTTTAATGTAGGTAGTTATGCCGATCCATATACTACAAGTCCGGTGACAAGAGGGTTAGCTTATGCTTGTGGTCCTAATTGTGATATGGGGACTTCTTTAGGAAGACCTTGGAATACTCCGGAGAAAGCTATTGCAGGAGGAGCGGATTTACTTATTAATACTTATGTTGGGGGTGGACAAAATACAATTTATTTTGAAAAATGGGATGTTATTGGAGAGAAAAAATTTACTACGCAATATATGACGAATGTGATGAGTCCTTATACGGAGGGGAATTTAGTTTATACGGCATATAATAAAGCTAATGCTTTAGGTAATCCGATTGTTTTTACGATACCGATTTATGAGAATATGCCAGCAGAACCAGCTCCCGAACCTCATCCAGGTAATCAAAATAATCGGTTAAAGGATATTAAAATAAATGGTGTTTCAATAAATGGTTTTGCGCATGATATATTTGATTATACGGTAGCAGTTAGTGATGTAGCAGTATCAGTAGATGTCGAAGCAGATAAGATCGCAGCTTCGGCGACAGTTAGTGGGGTAGGAAATATTTCTTTAACGGGACCGGAGACGAATTTAGTTATTAAGGTTACAGCAGAGAATGGGACAGTGCAAAATTATAATATTCGGGTTATTAAAACTAGTGGAGGAAGTTTAGGTATTAATGATATTGTTAATGCGGCTTCTATAAAAAGTGATGGTACTTATTTAAGTGGATTTAATGTGGGGATGAGTATAACAGATTTAAAAAATGCAATTAATAAGATAAGTCCAGGAGCTACAGTTAATGTAGTAGGGAATGCTAATACTTTAGGGACGAATGATAGAGTAAATATTTGTAATAATGGAGATTGTAAGGATTATTTAGTTATTATTTATGGAGATACTAATGGAGATGGAAGTATTTCGATATTAGATTTATTAAAGGTTCAAAAGAATATTTTAAATACTTCGAAGTTAAATGGAGCTTATTTAAAGGCGGCGGATACCAATAAAGATGGAGCGGTTAATATATTAGATTTATTAAAGGTTCAAAAACAAATATTAGGTTCAAGTAATATTGAACAATAAAAAGGAGTGATTTTATGAAGAATATTATTAGAAAGGTTAGTTTATTTGTTTTAGCATTATTTGCTTTAGGGCTTACGGAAGTATATGCGGCTTCAGGTAGTATTAGGGTTAGTTCTTCAGCAGGGAATGTGGTAGTAGGTAATACTTTTACGGTAACGGTAACGGTATCATCAACGGATGTTTTGGGAACTTGGCAATTTGATTTAAATTATAATGCGGCGTTATTTAGTTTACAATCTAGTAATCCAACTCCGCACGTTGTAGATTATGGGGATGGAGCAATTAAAACGCGGAGTTATAAATATACATTTAAAGCGGTAGCTAAAGGGACGGGAGCATTTTCCGTTTCAGGGGTTTTAATTGCAGATTATAATACGGAGAGTTATATTAATGCTTCGACAACGAATGCTACGGTAAAGGTTATGACTCAACAAGAATTACAAGCTAGTTATAGTAAGAATAATAATTTAAAAGCTTTAGAGATAGAAGGTTTTACTTTAACACCAGAGTTTAATAAAGATACTTTAGAATATAATTTAGATGTTCCTAATGATACGGAGAAGGTTAATATTAAGGGGGTAGTAGAGGATAGTAAAGCAAGAGTAGTGGGAGATGGAGAGGTATCTTTAGTAGAGGGTCCAAATAAGATAAATATTATTGTTACAGCAGAAAATGGTAGTACTAAGACATATGTTATAAATATTAATGTTTTAGAGTTAGATCCGATTAATGTAAAGATAAATGGGAATAATTATACAGTAGTAAGAAAAAAAGATGTTCTTACAGCACCAACTTCTTTTGAAGATAAAACAATTATTATTGAAGATAAAGAAGTACCAGCTTTTTATTCTAGTAAGGCAGATTTAACATTAGTAGGGTTAAATGATGAGAATGGGAATATTAGTTTATATATTTATAAAGAGAAGAATAATTCTTATCAAGAGTTTAAGATTATCGAATTAGGTAATTTAATTGTATATCCTTTAGGTAATTATGAAGATATAAGTGGATATAAAAAGATTGTGGTAGAAATAAATGATTATAAAATAGATGCATATCAAAATATAGATGATTATTATATAATAAAGGGAATAAATTTAGAGACAGGGAAAGAAAATTATTATCAATATGATACACAAGAAAAGACTTTACAAAGATTTGATTTTAATAATAGAGGGAATGATGATTTTTATTTAGTTATGCTTACTTGTGCAGGAGGAGTTATATTACTTTGTTTAATTATTATTTTATCGTTAGTTACAAAGAAGGGGAAGAAAGTTAATAAAGAGTTAGTAGAAGAAGTTATTAAAGAAGATAAGAAAAAGAGTAAGAAAAAAGAAGAAGTTAAAGAAGATAAAAAAGAAGAAAAGAAGAAGAAACCAAAGAAAGAGAAAGAAAAAACTATTCTAGATGATGATTTTTAAGTTATAATAAAATTAAGAGAGGAATTTGTTTATGAATTTATTGGAGTTACAAGTAAATGGACATAATATTTTTGAAGTTATATTGGTATGTTTTTTTACAAGTTTGTTATTGGTTCCGATTATGAAGGTTTTGAGTGTTCATACGGGAGCAATGGATTATCCAGATAATAAAAGAAAAATTCATAAAATTCCAATGCCACGTTTAGGGGGGATAGCAATATTTTTATCCTTTATGTTGGGTTATATTTTATTTGCACCACAAAATACTGTTATGTTATCTATTTTAATGGGCAGTTTTTTACTTATTTTAATGGGTTTAGCGGATTCGATTAATCCGATTAAAGCAAGATATCAATTACTAGTGCATATTATAGCAGCGATGATAGTGTGTATTTATGGTAATTTAGTTTTAAATGAGGTTACATTTTTGGGATTACATTTAGTATTTCCTACACCGCTAAATTATATAGTAACAATATTCTTTATTGTAGCATTTATTAATGTGTTAAATTTAATTGATGGTATGGATGGACTTGCTTCTGGGATAGCTTCGATATATTTTGCGACGATTGCAATTATTGCTTTTATTCTAAATCAATTAGGGGGTTTAGATGTTATTTTATCTTTAATTATGTTGGGAGCAATACTAGGGTTTTTAGTATATAATTTTCCACCAGCTTCGATATTTTTAGGTAATGCTGGGAGTGATTTTATTGGGTTTATTATTGGAGTAACGGCGCTTTTAGGATTTAAGGGGGCGACTTTAACTAGTTTAGTTATTCCAATATGTATTATGGCTATCCCGATATTTGATACGGCATTAGCAATCCTTAGAAGATTAATTAAAGGAAAAGCACCGTTTACTCCGGATAGAGAACATTTTCATCATCAATTTTTAAAACTTAAGTTTTCTCCAAGAGCATCATTAATAATTATTTATTTTATTGATATAGCTTTTGCATCAGTATCTATTTTCTTTGTTTTAGGAGATAGTAAATTAGCGATGTTTATATATATAATTTTAATGATATTTTTAATCTTTTTAGTTATGAAGACGGATATATTATTTTCCCATCATAAGAAGAAGGGTGTTAAGAAATGAAGTTTTATTCTAAATATAGAGAGATTATTAATTATTTAATAGTGGGTGTTTTAACAACGGTTGTTTCTTTAGTATCTTATTATATATTAGTTAGTACTATATTAAATCCAAATAATGCTATAGAGTTACAAATAGCTAATATAATTAGTTGGATATGTGCTGTAGCATTTGCTTATGTTACCAATAGAATATTTGTTTTTAAAAGTAAAAATCCAAATAAAATAAAAGAAGTAACTTCTTTTGTGGGAGCAAGATTACTTACTTTAGGGATGGATATGGTTATTATGTTTTTAATGGTGACATTAATGCATATTAATGATAAAATAGCGAAGTTAGTAGTACAAGTTGTAGTAACTATTGCTAATTATATATTTAGTAAGATTTTAGTATTTAAAAAATAGGTGGGTTTTATAATGTTAGAAGATTATTTAAATAAACTTAAGATTGAGGATCTTAAGTTTTTAGAAAAGTATTTAAATGTTCCGAGTCTTTTAAGACTTAAAAAGGTGGGATATTTTTGTGGAATGGATTATGCTTCTAAGAAGGTGTATGATTTTTTAGAATATGTATCCAGGTATGATCATTCTTTAAATGTAGCTTTAATAGTTTATAGATTAACTAAAGATAAGAAAATGACTTTAGCGGGTTTATTTCATGATATATCTACTCCTTGTTTTGCGCATGTAATTGATTATATGAATAAGGATTATTTAAAGCAAGATAGTACCGAAGAATATACAGAAGATATTTTAAGTAAGGATGTATATTTAGAAAAGTGTTTAAAAGAAGATAGAATTGAAGTAGAAGAGATAGGTAATTTTAAGAGATATTCTATAGTAGATAATAATCGTCCTAAACTATGTGCAGATAGATTAGATGGGGTGATATTACCTGGGTTATTTTGGACGAAAGATTTAAAGATAGAAGAGTTAGAAGATATTATTAATTCTATTAGAGTTTATAAAAATAGTGATAATGAACTAGAGATAGGGTTTAATAATTTTAAGATAGCAAGAAAGATATTAGAAGTAAGTGAGAACATTGATATATATTGTCATTCTAATTATGATAATTATATGATGAGTTTATTAGCTAGTATTACGAAGAGAAGTATTGATATAGGGTTGATTAATTATAGAGATTTATATATTTTAAATGAAGAAGAATTATTTAATATATTAATAAATAGTAATGATAGTTATATTAAAAATAATTTAGAATTATTTTTAAATATTGGGATAGAAGATATTCCTAAAATTGAAATGCCACCAATTAAGAAAAGAGTATTAAATCCTTTAGTAAATGGGAAAAGAATAAAATAAGTTTACTCCTATTGTGTTTATTAAATAGGTGTGATACTATTTAACTATAAAATTTACTATAAGTGAGTATTTATGAGATGTGATATTTGTGGTAGTAGGAATAGTTATGTAAAAGATTATGAGCATAATCTTACAAGAAAAGGAAATAAAATAAATTTTGTAGCTAAGAGAAGATTTTGTAGTAATTGTCATAATTTAGTTTATGATAGGGTTTTAGATAATGCTGCTATTAAAGAAGCAATTACTATTTATAATAATAAGTATGGAGTTAATAAAGATGAGATTAATTTAAAATATATGGAATTAAGTGAGTTTAATGGGTACATGGAATTAGATAGGGATAAAATATTTAATATGATATTGTATTTTGCAGAAGAGGGTATTTTAAAAACGAAGTTAGTAAAAGAAATGTTTTATGCTGATTTTATAAATTTTAAAAATACTGCTGTATCCATAACGGGATTAGAATATGCTAAGTTAAATTTTGGTCCAGTTCCGGACCAATATGAAATGATATTAAATAAAGGTTTGGAGGAAGGTATTTAATAAAGAAGAATTAAAAAGTTTAAAAATAGTTAGGGATAAGTTTAGAGATTTTACTTCTAAAGAAATAGTAGAATATTCGCATAAAGAGAAAGCTTTTTTAGAAACGGATTATTATAATAAGATTAGTTATGATTATGCTTTTGACATTAATTTAAAATAACTTGCAAAATATTGGGAAAGTAGTATGATATTAATACCTGGTGAGGTTTATATGGGAACAGAAGTAGAAATAAGAGCTTTAAGAAGTTTAAAAAATCTTTATAAACATAGAAATGAAATGGTAGTATGTAATTATATTAAAGATAATAAGTTATATATTATTAGAGGAAGAATTAAAGATATTGATTATTTTAATAGTATTAAGATAGATAATTATGTTTTAAGATTTATTGGGAATAGTTCTATTATTAAGAGTATTGTTTTAGATGATAGTAAGGAAGTATTATTTATAAATAATTATTTAGATGATTATATTAATAAAGAGGATATTCCTTATATAGTTAAAGAGATATTTGGAGGTCTTATTAATTATAAGAATGATTTAAGATATAAGATTATTAGGGAGTCGGTGTTATATATTAATCCGTATTATTTAGAGGAATGGGTTAGATTAGTTAATTATTTATTAGATAATAATAAGAAGTTTATATTAAGTATGTTATTAGAGTATTTTAAGAGATTAGATAAGGGAAGTAATTTAGATAGTATTTTAGATACTTTAGATAAAGTTAATTTAGATAATAAATATAAAGTATTTATTAAGAAATGTTTAAGAAAGTATTATATAAATAATGATATAAAGTTAGGTTTAAAGAAAGAGGTTTAATATGATAGTTAAAGATGAATTATATGATAAAGCTAAAGAGATGTTTAATAATTTAAAGAAGTATATTGGAAGACCAGTTAATGTTATAGTATATGATAAAGATAAGATAGTATATTATATGAGTACTTTGGAAGTAGTAAATGATTTTGATTCAATAGTTTTAAAAAATATTCCGGTATTAAAGTTTTTTAAGGATACAGGGATGATTTTTGAGATATGTTTTGGAGGAGAAGTATTATATAGAAATGCTAAAGAGGTTTGTAAAGAAAGAGTATTTGGGATATCTGATGATTTAATTAGAATGTATAATTATAATAGAGAGTATGCTTATCAAAAGAAAGATGATGAAAAATATAGAGTAGAATTATTAGGAAGTAATTTAGTAGAAGAGGATAAAAAAACAGAATGGTTAAGTTTTGTAGAATATTATTATGATAAGTATGGGGATTCCAACCTTATGAATTTAGTATTAAATATACTAAATTCACTTAAGAAGAGAATATCTTATGAGATAATATATAATAGTTTAAATACTAATAAAGAGGAATTTTATGAAAAAGAGATGGCGATAGTATTAGATATAGTATCTTATTTTAATAATAGTGGGAAGTTTTTAAAAGAGTATATTAATAATAGATTAAATAATAATTTAAATTTAACTTTGCAAAAATAGAAAAATAGTGTATACTAGGTATTAGTTAAACGAAGAAAGTATTTTAAGTAGTTATTTTAAGTTCTTATAAAAGAGATTAAATGTCTAGGCTGAGAGCATTTAAAGATAAGTAAAATAATGAATTTCGGATACGGGAGTTTAAAACGTATGGTAGTGCGTTAAACTAAAATAAGTGCTAGAACTTCTAGAATTTGGGTGGTACCACGGGTAGAT
>CANQHW010000024.1 GCA_947623855.1 uncultured Bacilli bacterium
TCTTCATTACCAAAGACACTTACAAATAATTTATCATAAGTTAAAGGAATAAACATATTTTCTTTTATCACTTAAAAATTCCTCCTTTCTAAGAAGGTATTTTTTTTACCCTCTATTATATATATTTGCAGTTTACACCCCTTTTTCCTTCTTTTTTACCTAAATTTTTTATTTTTTTTATTACCAGGTATATAAAAACAAAAAAATCTCTTCGTTTTGAAGAGATTGGTGGACGATAATGTCCTTTAATTAACAAATGTGGAATTTCTTCCTTTGTTGATTTAATATTAACATTTATTTATAGTAATGTCAAGTTTAATAATTAGTATTTAGCAGTAAATCTATCATTTACAGCTCTGTCTATTAAATTAAGTATTTCTTTAGGACATTTTTTATGCCCTACTATATCATACTCATTTATTGGAGATACTATTCGGGTTTTAGAAATAGTAGTTATTAAACTACAGCAGGCGTAAGTATTAGTATCATTTAATTGGTAAGAGTTAAGCACTTTATGCATTTTTGTTATTTTAATTGGATCATCTTTACATAAACTTAATTTTTCTTCTATTTCAACGATATAATTATGAATTAAAGAGTTTAAATTTAAATTAAATTTACCTTTATTTGAGGTAAGAGGTATAACTGTTAGGACATTATTTTTATAATTATCGTAATTATTAAGTACAATAGCAAAATGTACTTGTGACATTTCAGATCCTATTCCAATACCAAAGTCCACTTTTACTATAGTACCTCGTTGATATTTCTTATAGTTTTTTGACAGCAAAGAAATATTGTTATTTTGAAGGTTTATTTTATTATATAATTGTTTAGATTCTGCTAATAATAAATTTGATTTTTTTAATAACCAGTCATCTAAATACGAAAATTTATATGGTAATTGATAATTTATAATTTTACGATAAGTAGCATAAGATTTATCTAACTTTGTACTGTTTTTTAATTCTTGCAAAAATATTAATTCCTCCTTTCTAAGAAGATTTTTTTACCCTCTATTATATATATTTGCAGTTTACACCCCTTTTTCCTTCTTTTTTGTATAAATTTTTTTAAAAAATCTCTTCATTTTGAAGAGACTTTATACATCTAATGGTTCTAATTTTTCATCAAGTATAGAATATAGATAGGTATTTACTTCTTTATTAGTAAGAGATTTTATATATTCTTTATAACCAGATAATTGTTTTAGATAAGCTTTATCTTGGGTATTTTTAAGTTTATAATCAACGATGGTATAGGATGTAGGATTTTCAATTAATAGGTCAATAATACCAGTATAATGACCATCTTCTTTTTCCCATATAAATTCATATTCTTTATAAATATTTAGAGCATTATCTAGAATACCCGTTTTAATAAAGGCTTTAATTTTATCAGCTACTAATTCATTCATATGTTCATAATGGGGATTTTTAAAATCAATATTTTCGAATTCCCGGTGGCATAGTAAACCAAAGTTAATATTTTGTAAGGTATCGGGGGTATATAATTTATTACTTTCTTTAGAATAGTGTTTATTTTCTTCTAATTTGGTATTTAAGGAAGGATTATCATATACATTTAAAAGTCTTCCTGGTTCTTCTAAAGTTTTAATTTGAGTACTTAGTTTATAATTTTTAGTTAAATTTAGAGAATTTAAATCGATAGTTTTATTATAAGAAGATAGGATATCACTAAGAGAAGATAAGATATTACTACTGCTGCGATAATTTAGACGATCGCTCGTATTTACTAAGTTATGAGTAATACTACTATCAAAGTCTTGGAAAGGGGTAATTAAAAACATTTTTTCCCGAGCTCTTGTTAAAGCTACATAAAATAATCTTAAACGTTCACTTATTTCTTCTTGATAGTAATGATAATTATTTATTTCTTTTAAAATACTACTTTTTAAACCATTATCATAAAAAGGCATTATAATTCCTAAATCTTTACTGTATAAAATACGGGAGGTTAATTCTTTGATATTGTATTTATCTTTTAAGCCGCTATAGAAGCAAATAGGAAACTCTAACCCTTTAGAAGCATGGATGGTCATTATTTTACAAGCATTAGTATCTTCTTTATTAGTATGATATTTGATATCTAGTTGATGATCGGCGATTTTATTTAAATAATCAGTTACTTCGAAAAGAGTATAACCCATACTTTCTAAATTAGTTAATAGATTTTTAAAATAATCATAAACCATAGTATGAGTGGTAATATCCCCTACGGTGATGATTTTGTTATAGACATCAAACTCGGTTAAGAATCTCTCATAAATAAGGGCGGGAGTTAGGGTTTCATAATCTTCTAAAATGTTAGTTAATTTTTGATATAAAGTGGTTTCATAAAATTTTTTTTGGGTAATAATATCAAAAAGATACGCATCATCATAAGAGACTAAGTAACTACGTCCAATACTTAGAAAAGCAAAGGAAAATAATTTATCATAATTTTTAGTAGCAAGACCTTTTAATAAATTAAAAATATTTTTAATAATTTGTAAATCAATAGTATCACTGATTGGTTCGTCACGATATATCATTGTAGGAATACCCTCATATTCTAAGATTTTTTTATAGGTACTAAAGTCTTTACTACGATCTAAAAGAAGACAAAAATCACTATAAGTTATATTTCTTAAGGTATTACTTTCTTTATCTAATACTTTATAACCTTTATGGATATATTCTTTAATATTTTTAGCAATGGTAAATGCTTCTATTTCGGTGGAGGTATAGATACTTTCTTTATCTAATTCGTAGGTTAAGACTTCCATATTAGGATTGAAACCGGGATTAGCATTTAAGTAAGTAACGTTACCAAAAAGCATTTGATGGTCTTTACGATAGGAAGAAAAACCAATTTCTTCATCCATAATATAATTAAATATTAAATTGATATTATCTATTACTTCTTTGCGAGAACGAAAATTTTGATGAAGATCAATTTTGATACCATTTAAACCCTTAGCATAGGTATTATATTTTTCCCGAAATAAGTCAGGGTTAGCGTTACGGAAGCGATAGATAGATTGTTTAATGTCTCCGACCATATAAACATTGTTATTTTCAATTAAAGAAATAAATATATCTTGTAAATCAGAAGTATCTTGATATTCATCAATTAATATTTCTTGAAAAGAGTTTTTTATTTCTTTGCAGATGGAAGGATTAGTATCTAATATAGTTATGGCCATTTTAGCAATATCGGTAAAAGTATAGATGGAGTTAGCATGTTTAAAATCCATCATCATAGTTTCTAACTTTTGCAGGATATCGGTTATAACAATGGCATATTTTTTCGTTTTCATTAAGCTTTCTTTTAAATAAGTTTTATCGGGATATTTAGTTAATTTTTGAAGTTTTTTGATGGTATTATTAATTTTTTCTTTTAATTTTTTGGCTTTATCAACACTATTTTTTTCGATAATAGGCAGGGTAATATTTACTCTACTTTTTATTTCGGCATAAGTATGTGCATTTAATAATGATGATATAGTAGTAGATATTTTTTCATAGTAAGTATTACTGACATAATTTTTTAGGTTTTCTAGATTGTTTTCTATATCTTCTAAATATTTAAGGAGTAAGTTTTCATAACTTATAATTATTTCATTTAAATAGGTATCTTTATAATAAGTATCTACATAAGTAGCTAGATAAGTATTTTTAGCATATTTTAGATCAATACTAGCATCGATATTAAGAAGCATATTTTTTAAATCAGTATCGTCTTTAACACAAAAAGTATATATAAAATCTTTAAATAAAGGATTAGCATTTTCGTACATTTCATTGAAAATATTATCTAAAAATTCTTCTTTTTTTAGAGTGAAGATACTTTCTTCTCCAATGGTTATATCTTTATCAATATTTAGTAGATAATAATATTTTTTAACTAAACTTAGAGCATAGGCATCAAAAGTCATAATATAAGCACTATCTAATAGGGCTAGTTCTTGTTGTAAAGAAAGACTTTCAAGTTTTAAGCGAATACGTTCTTTCATTTCACTAGCAGCGGCGTTGGTAAAAGTTAAAATTAAAAGGTTATTAATACGGATACCACTGCTTACTTTTCTTAATACGCGTTCGGTTAAAACGGCGGTTTTCCCAGAACCGGCTCCGGCACTTACAATAATGTTTTTACCTTCTTCGGTAATGGCTTGTAATTGTTCATTAGTCCACTTCGGCATAGGAATCCTCCTTTCGAATAATTTCGGTTATTTTTTGATATTCTAAATCGATAATATCTTCTTCTTTACGGAAGCAAATACTATGATATTTACAATATTTACAAGAAATAAGTTCCCCATCGATTCTTTTAGGGTTTATGGAAAAATTAGCACTAGTAATTCCGTTAATAGCGGCATCAATTTTTTGCGAGACGATTTTTCTTATAATTGCAATATCTTTATCATCTAAGACTTTAGCATAAGAAGAAAAGGTATTATTTTTAGTAATGCTCATTCCGGCGATAACCGAAGAAGATAGATAATTATTATCAAACATTTCAAGATAAGAGGGATTACTATTACTATATCCTAATAAACGTAAATTACGTTTTTTGGTGCTTTCTTCATCATCTTCATCTACTAAAATTTTAGGCATGATGTGTTGAAGATAAAAACCAGCAATAACAACATTATTAAAAGTATAATTATTAGCAAGATAGATATAAATTGGTAGTTGAAGATTTAAGCCATAACAAATATTATCTAAAGAGCTTTCGGGATGACCTGTTTTATAATCAATTATAGCCATAATAACTTTACCTTCAGTTTCAAGATATTTTATTTTATCAACAATACCCATAAATTTAATGTTAATATCTTGAGATTTATCGACAAATATTTGTTGTTCAGTTAAGGTATTATTAAGACGGGTGTAGGTATCTTGATAACGGATGGTATTTATAATAAAGGAAAGATCATTTTGGAGTTTAGTTATAAAAAATTTTTCTTTATTATTTAAAGTTTTATTGGCTAAATAGGCATTATATACTTTTTCTAAATCAAAATCAGGTTCATACATTTTAGACAAAGTATAATGGAATAAATTTCCTAAAAAAGTCGCAAAGGTTTCTTCGTAGGGATCAAGTTTTAAAAGATTATTAAGGTAATATTTAAATCCACAATTAAAATAATTATTTAAAGAAGTATAAGATAAAGTAAGACCATCTTGTAAATAGGAAAGAACTTTTTCTTTAGAAATATTAGTATAATCATTATGATAAGTATGGTAAGTAGCGGAGCCGTAGGTATTGTAAAGATTAAGTAAATCATTATCTTTTTCGTTATATTTATAATAATTATCTAATTTAATACCTAAAGCATATTTATTATACATAGTAGAAGATAAATAATTATATTGTGGGGTAATTACTTCTAAATTTAAATCGGTAATTAAAGAACTGGGATAGAAACTATCAAAGAAGGAAGTATCTTTATAACTAATAGTTAAATTTTTTGTATTATGAATAATTTTAGTAAGAATTGCTTTTTGATAATTATTATAATCTACAGAGGTAGTAAGTCCTAATAAAGATTTGGTAAAGTCACTTAGATAATCATCATCTTTATGAACCTTAAATATATTTGATTCATTAAATCCTAGAAAATGGTAATAATTATTATCATTAAAAGTTATTTCATCAAAATTAATAATATTGACAGCATTTTTATAAAATTTATTATCTACTTTAGTATTTTTAAATTCTTTTTCTAAGGCTTTTAGAAAATATTCATCAATAACTTTAGTAAAAGAATAGGTATTTAAAATATCAATAACTTTTAGGGAAATGGGATCATTATTTAAAGATTTTACAGCTAAGTCTAGATTATGACTAGATTTTAAGATATTTAGAAAATCTTGAACTATTTTTGTGGCATAAATACTACTAGTTTCCGGAATATTAAGAGGAATGTTAAACATTGAAAATATTCTTTTTAAAACACTATAATATTCTTTATGAGCATTTACAATATAGATATTCTTAATATCTACTTTTTTTAATTCTTCAGTTATTAGAGAAGCGACATCTACTACTTCATCGGTAAGAGTTTTTAAATGTCTAACACAAGGAAGATAGTGATTTTCTTGTTCGGGAATAAAAGTTAGATTAAATCTAGCTAATAATTTTCGAGTATAAGAATCAAGTATTACTGGACCGATAATTTTTATATTATGAATATTATTAGAAAAATTAGGATTATAAATAAGTAAGTTATGATTATCTAGTTCTTGTTTTAAAGCAGGTAAAGTATTATAATCATAAAAAATATTGTCAAGAATAGTTTTAGCTTTATCATAGGAGTAATTATAAGTACGCATTAAATAGATAATGGCTTCGGCATCATAAGTACCTACGAGATTAGCTAAAAACTCTTTTAAAGTCATTATTTTAACGTTTAATAAAATTTTAGCTTGAGTTTTTTCTTTTAAAATTTCTTCTTTAAGACGAGATGTTGTTATTACATAATCTAAGTCTTGTAAATACTTTAAATAAGACACACTTATCACCTACTAAAAGTATTATACCGTAAGTTAAAGTTTTTTTCATTAAAGAAAAGTATCTTTTTTTCAATATTTTCATAATTTATACAAGGTGAGGACAATGAATATTATTGAGTGTTTAATAGATGAAAAAAAATATGTAAGTAATTTACATAATAAGAAAAAGATTTTAGAAAAGGAAGAAGAGTTATTAAAAGAAGAAAACAGGTTATTAATAAAAGAAATAAATAAATTTAAGAAAGAAGATTTTGAGCTTAAAAAAGAGATAAATCATTATGATAATGTAGATAAATTAATAAAGTGGGATACGGTGCTAAGAGGGATATTTACTTTAATAATAACGATTTTAGTAATTAAGTTTATCCCTAATATTTACGCCAATTTAATACAAGATTTGATTTTGATTCCTTTTTATTTTTATGAAGTTATTATTTGGTATAAAGAAACTTTAAAGGAAGTAAGTTTTAAAAATAATTATAAAATTGTTAATAAAAGAAGGGAGGTTACGAGTTTAGAAGAAAAGATTAATAAATTACAAGAAAAAGGAAGAAAGAATAATGAAAAATTAAAAATAATACGAAAGAATTTAGATATAGTTATTAAAGAAGAAGAAAGACATATTAAATATATAAATAATTTAAAAGAGATTTTAGAAAATTATTATTTAGAGAATTTAAAAAGTTATTTAGGAGAAGATTTAATTAAGAGGATAAATTATCCTAGCCAAGAATTAAAATTAAAAAGGTTTTAAGGGAAGAAGTTTTTAACCAATAATATTACTAAACATATTATATAATAGGTGAAACTTTATGAAAAGAAGAAGATGTGGACCAGGGGTTTTTACTTTTATTGCGATATTTGCTTTAGGGATTTTGATATTTTATCAAACTTTAATTACTTTAATTTTACCATTTCGGTTTAATATTTTTATTTTATTAATTGAAGTATTTTTATTATTTTTTCTTTTATATCGTGCAATATGGCCATATTAAAAGTTAACTTGTTTTAGTTAACTCTTCTATTATTTCTTTAGTTTTATAAACATAGTCTAAAGTATTTCTTACTTCTTCGGTATCTTCATAAGCAGTACCATTAAACTTCAGTTCATTGGGGATTCTTATTAATAAATATAATAGGTGTTCTTCTTCTTTATTTAAAGGAAATACTTCATAATATTTTTTAAAAAACGCAATAAAATTATGGGTCATAAATTCTTTTTTATATAAATTATATAAATCTAATATGGGGGTGTCAAAGCAAGATTTATCCCAACTAATTAAATAATCTTTATCACTTTTTAAATAATGCTCTAAAGATAGATTATTATGAATTAAAGATACTCTTTGTTCTTTTTTAGTTTTTACTAAATCATAATAATCATCTAGGTCTTTATTTAAGGTATTTAAAGTTTTTTTTAAAGTATTAAAATGTCTTAAAAATAAATAATGGGAAGGAGATGGGTAGACTTCTTCTAAAAACTTAGTGTAGTAGGATTCATAACTGTTATCTAAGTAGATAAGATTATTTTTGATATTATCATAAATACTTTTATAAGTATCTTCGCTTACTTCTTTATAATAATAAGTTTTACTATGTAAATTAGCTATAACTTTGGCCATATCATATAGTTTTTCTTCTTTAGGCATTGGGGTTTCTTCTACATAAGTAAATAAATTAATATCACTTCGGGTATCATCAACTAATTCGGGAAAAGAATCAATATGGCGACTTTTTAAATAGGCATATAGTTTTTTAATATCTTGACCTTTTTCTTTAATAACATAAGAACCTGTGGTGGAATTAATTATGGTAGTTTTTCCTTTTTTAGTAAGACGATATGGTTTATAAATATTTTTAATTACATCAATACTATTCATCACTAGAAGATGGAATAATTAACTTCATACCAGCGGTTATAGTAGAAGTATCATTACAATCACAGATTATTTCTTTAGATATATGCTCATTACTTGCAATGGTATCTAAAGTTTCGTCTTCTTTAACGATATGGATATGATAAGTTACATAACTATCTTCACTATTTAAAGCATTATTTAAAATAATATTTTTATCTACGACTTCTTCTTTTTCTTCTACAGGTAACTTATTTACACTTTCTTCATCTAGGATTAGGGGGGCATCTTTTATGGGTAAGTCTAGGCTGTCAATTAAATCATCAATAGTGGTATTAGAAGGCGAATCGTTAGCCATTACTTCTTCGTCGGAAGCATCATCTATAAGTTCCCCTTTCCGCTCTTCTTGGGCTTCTTGTTCTTCACCTTCTACTAATAAATCGATATTAACTTTTAGAGTAGTATCACCTACAATATCATAAGTAAAATCACTAATATCGTGTTTAATAGTTTTTAAATCCAGATTATTACCTAGTTCTACTACAAAAGGAAGTTTAAATTTAAAAGGTTCTTTATTTACACTTACTTCATGAACTTTATATTCCCCTTCTAGTAAAAAGTTTCCTTCTATAGCGTCATTTACGATATCAGCTTCATATTCTAAAGATATACTACTAATTTCACTAATTTTGGTTTCAAAATTAATCTCCTTTTCATAAGGAATAATACTTTTCATCTATATATCACCTCTTCTAAATTGTATGAAAAAAGAGATTTATTAATTACTAAAACAGTTTATCATAAATCTCTTTATAATTACTTACTAAGATAATATTTAGTTTATCTTGGATTTCTTTAGGTACTTCTTCTAAATCGTGATCATTATCTTTAGGAATAAAGACCGTTTTTACTTCATTGTTTAAAGCCCCAATTAGTTTTTCTTTTAATCCTCTGATAGGTAGAACATCTCCTCTTAAAGTCATCTCTCCGGTCATGGCAATATCACTTGCAACACTTTTATTTAAGATTAAACTAATTAATGAAGTAGTTACAGTTACTCCAGCACTCGGACCATCTTTAGGGGTAGCTCCTTCGGGAGCATGTAAATGAATATTTTTACTTTGGAAATAATAATCATTTATTTTTAACATATCTTTATGACTAATTATATAACTTTTGGCAACTTCAATACTTTCTTGCATAACTTTGCCTAAACTTCCAGTCATAATAATATTTCCTTTTCCTTCATAATAAACAGCTTCTAAAGGTAGTGTTATACCACCTCCAGCACTAACTGCTAAACCATTTACTAAACCAGGGGTTAAAGATAAAACTTTATTTTTATAGACTAAAGGAGAACCTAAAAACTTTTTTAAATCTTCTTCGGTAATAGTTATGACTTCTCTATTATTATTTAAATCATTATTTAAAATTACTTTTCTGACAATATTGGTAAGACATCTATTTAAATTTCTTACTCCCGCTTCAATAGTATATTTATTAATAATACTTTTTATAATATCATTTTTAATTATTAAATCATTTTTAGTTATTTTATGTTCTTTATAAATATTGGGAATTAAATACTTTTTAGCAATATCTATTTTTTCAAACTCGGTATAACTATTAAGATGAATAACTTCTAAGCGATCATATAAAGCTGGAGGGATATCATATTCATTATTAGCGGTCAAGATAAATAAGACGTTTTGTAAAGAAAAAGGTTCTTCAACAAAATTATCTGTAAATAAGGTGTTTTGTTCAGGATCTAAAATTTCTAATAAAGCACTAGCGGGATCGCCTTTATAATCTTTAGCCATTTTATCTACTTCGTCGATTAAGATTAGAGGATTATTTACTTCGCATTTACTTATTGCTTGAATAATTTTACCGGGATTACTTCCTAGGTAAGTTCTTCGATGCCCTAAAAGTTCAGCACTATCCGATAAGCCCCCAACACTAATTTTATAAAATTCTCTTTTTAAGGCTTTGGCAATCGAAATGGCTAAAGAAGTTTTCCCTACTCCGGGAGGACCTACCAAACAGATGATGGGACTTTTTATATCCGGATTTCTTTTATGAACAGCAACATATTCTAAAATTCTTTGTTTAATACTTTCTAAACCATAATGCGTTGTGTCTAAACCTTTTTTTATTTTATTAATATTATTTTCTGTTTTACTTTGTTTATTCCAAGGTAAATTAATTACTAAATCTAAATAGTTTTTAAGCATGGACATTTCGGGAGAAGAATCTAACATAATTTCTAATTTATGTACTTCTTTAATTAATTTATTTTTAGTTTTAGCATCTATTTCTAAATTAGCTAATTTACTTAAATAGTTTCTTATCTCTTCTTCTTTAGAATCTTCTTCTCCTAATTCTTTTTTAATACTTTCTAATTTTTCTCGTAAGATATATTCTCTTTGATTCTTATCTAATTCTTCTTGTAAAGAAATGTCAATATCTTCTTCTAATTTATTTATCTTAATTTCAATATTTATTTCTTTAATTAATCTTTCTGCTCTAACCGCGGGATTTATTTCTTCCATAAAATTTAATTTCTTGTCAACTTCATAAAACATAAAGGCCGCAATTACATCAGTGAGTTTATCTAAATCTTTGATATTTTTAATAATATTTAAAATACTATTAGATACATTATGATTAACTTCGATTAATTCATGAATTAAACTGATTAATTTTCTTCTTAAAGCTTCACTTTCAACTTCTTTTATTAAAGGAGAAACTAACTCTACGGTGTCGGCCATTAAAATATCTCGATTGTTAATAAAACTTTTATATTTTTGAATACCTATTCTTTGTTTTCCAACAATTGTTAAACGTACATTGCCATTAGGAAGGGTTAGTTTATTCTTTATTTTAGCTATAACAGCGATATTGGGTAAGTCATTAACATCCGGGTCAATTTCATATTGATCTTTAGGATATGCGATTAAAACTTCGCCATCAAAATCAGCTAAAGAAAGATTTATAATATCATTGGTTAAATCGTTATTTAACTCTAAACGAATATCTTGGCTAGGGAGGATGATAAGACCTTTAAGCATTAAAACTGGTAGCGTTTTGGCCATATCAAGATCATCTCCTTCTTTTTGAAAAGCAATTAAATTTATACTATCAAGAAAGAGATAATTTGTCTATTAAAATTTACGTAATTTTACAGATAATTTTTTAGCGGTTTATTTTATTTATTTTGACAAGAGATAAAACTTACCAACTGGCACTATTTTAGTTGGACTCATCACTATATTTAATATGACCTAAGCAAGTATCAAAAAGAAGATATACTCTTCTATTTTAGAGCTTCATTATTGTAGCAACTGGTAACCCTGTAGCTTGTGCTATTTGAGTTGGTTGCATTCCCATGTTTAATAAATTATGAGCTGTTGTCATATTAGCTTGTTCTATTCCTTGTTCTATGCCTTGCTTTATTCCTCTTTCTTCCCCTTCTCTTATGCCTTTCTTTCTGTATGTGTTCATTAAGATTCTTTCTTCTTCAGCTACATCACGATATCCT
>CANQHW010000025.1 GCA_947623855.1 uncultured Bacilli bacterium
ATAGAGAAAAAAGATACTTATGAATATGAGTATGATGAAATTATTGGTCTTAAATATAAATTACTTTTAAATACGGATTATTATGAAAAACAAGGTAGTATTTGGATTGATAGAAGTAATGATGAAAAGTATATGAAGAAAAAGTTAGATAATGCTTTAGATATCGAAGTAGTGGGTATTATTAAAATAAGTGAAGATTCTTCGGCTGTAACAACGGGGGTTATTGGATATACTAAAGATTTAATGGAATATACGGTAGGAAAGATAAATGAAACAAAGATAGTTAAAGAACAACTTGCTAATCCTAAAAAGAATGTTTTTACAGGTTTAGAATTTAGTGAAAATCCGACTTTTGATATGAAGGATTTATCAAGTGAGCAACAACAATATTTAGCTAGTTTATCGCAAGAAGAGTTAGCGAAAGTAATTGCAGAATATCAAGAAAATGCTACGGCAACATATGATATAAATATGCAAAAATTAGGAATAGTCGATTTAGAAGACCCTGATACGATTGAGTTATATCCTAAAGATTTTGAAGCTAAAGATAAAATAGTTTCGGTGATTGATGATTTTAATAAAGATCGTAGTGAGGATGAGAAACTTATTTATACCGATGTTGTTGGGGTTATGATGAGTTCGGTTACAACGATTATTAATGCGATAAGTTATATTTTAATTGCGTTTGTAAGTATTTCTTTAGTAGTATCTTCTATTATGATAGCGATTATTACTTATATTTCAGTTATTGAAAGAACGAAAGAGATTGGTATTTTAAGAGCTATTGGAGCGAGAAAGAAAGATGTTTCACGGGTATTTAATGCGGAGACTTTAATAGAGGGTTTATTTGCAGGAGTTTTAGGTATTTTAGTAACAATTCTTTTAAATATTCCAATTAATGCTTTGATAGAGGCGATAACGGATATTTCGGGATTATCTAAGTTACCTATAGATGGTGGAATAATCTTAGTAATTATTTCTATTACCTTAACTTTTATTGCAGGTTTAATACCAGCAAGGATGGCTAGTAAGAAAGATCCAGTTATTGCTTTAAGAACAGAGTAATTAAGTTTTTGAAATATATTTTTAATTTTATGATATACTTAAATAGGTGGTAGTAGATGAAAAAGAATGGTTATACTTTAGTAGAGTTATTAATTTTAGTTATTGTAATGGGTGTGGCAGCTTTTTTTACCATTAGAAGTGTTTCGTATGCTTTAGTGGATAATACTAATGAGCTTTATAATGATAGTATTCATTTAATATTAGAGTCAGCTAAGGCTTATGGGAATGATAATTTAGAAGCATTAAAAGAAAGTAGTATGGTGGTAACAGTTCAAGATTTAATTGATAAGTCTTATTTAGGTTGTGAAGAAGATGGTAGTTTTAAGGATGTTAGAACTAAGGGAGCAACTTTAAATGATTTAAAGGTAGCTATTTCTTATAATGCTGAGAATGATAGTATTACAGTTAAACTTGCAAATTAAATGTATATAAAGTGTAAAAAGTTAACGTTTTTATATATTAATTTACAATTATTTAGTAAAATATTATTGTAAGGACGTGATAACAATGTTATACCCATCAATTGATAAACTATTAAATATAGTAGATTCAAAATATAAGCTTGTCCATATTGCAGCTAGAAGGAGTAAACAAATGTTAGAACATAAACATTATCAAATGAAGGAAAAAGAATATGTTAGTAAAAAGACAATAGGTCGAGCATTAGAAGAAGTTGAAAAGGGTTTAATCAAAGTTAGTTAAACTCTTTTTAATTAGGAGGAAATATGAAAAGATTGATTTTAGTAGATGGTAATAATTTATTATTTAGGAGTTATTATGCAACGGCTTATAATGGGAATGTTATGAAAAATTCAAAGAATTTTCCTACTAATGCTTTATATGGTTTTACTTCGATGATTAATAAGATAATTAATGAAGAACATCCAGAGTATATGATGGTGGCTTTTGATATTGGGACGAATTTTCGGAAAAAGGAGGTTCCAAGTTATAAGGAGGGACGAGCAGAAACTCCGCAAGAATTAAAGGTTCAAATGCCATTTGCACGAAAGATTTTGGATGCAATGGGGATTAAATATATAGAGCAAGAACCTTATGAAGCAGATGATATTATTGGAACATTTGCGAAGAAAGCTTTGGATGATCCTTTTTTTGATGCAACGATTATATCTTCGGATAAAGATTTATTACAGTTAATTAATGAAGAAGTAAATGTTAAACTTCTTAAACAAAAGGATTATATTTTATATGATGAAGCAAAATTTAGAGAAGATTATGGGTTTGCACCGATTAATATGATAGATTATAAAGCTTTAGCAGGAGATACTAGTGATAATATTCCGGGGGTTAAAGGAATTGGGGATAAGACTGCAATTAATTTATTAAAAGAGTATGGTTGTATTGAAAATATTTATGAAAATATTGATAATATAAAGGGAAAATTAAAAGAAAAGTTAATGGATGATAAAGATAGTGCTTTTTTAAGTAAAAGGTTAGCTACTATTTATACAGAAGTACCTACGGATGTAACTTTTGAAGATTTAATTTATCGGGGACCTAAAGAAGAAGAGTTATATAATATTTTTCAAGATTTAGAGTTTCATTCATTTATTAAAAATTTAAAAGTTAAACCAGAGATAAAAAAAGAAATACCCTATGTATATGTGGATAATCCCTTAGATATTAACATTAGTAATGATTATGCTTTATATATTGAGTGTAATAATCCTAATTATCATAATGGGGAGATTGTAAGTGTAGCGATATGTGATAAAGAGCATAATTATATTATTGATTTAAAGGTTTTAAATGAAGTATTATTAAAGTTAGTAGGGAAGCCTTGTTATACTTATGATTATAAGAAAAATATTTGTTTATTAAAGAGAAGGGGGATAGATAATTTAGAGTGTACGGGAGATTTACTTATTATTTCGTATTTACTTAATTTAACGACAAAGAATGAAGATATTGCATATATTATGAGTACAAAGGGGGAAAATATTCGGTTTTTAGAGGATGTATATAAAGGGGAAGTAAATGATAATGAGACGATTAGAAAAGTAAGATTTATTTATGATAATAAGGAGGAATATTTAAAAAATATTCAAGCAGAAGAGTTAGATAAGTTATATTATGAGATTGAGTTACCTTTAGAGAAAGTTTTAGCAGATATGGAATATACTGGTATTAGAGTAGATAGAAAAATATTGGAAGAAATGAAGGTATCAATAAAGGAACAAATTGATGTGATTACTAAGGAGATATATGAGTTAGCAGGAGAAGAGTTTAATATTGCATCACCAAAGAAGTTAGGAATTATTTTATTTGAAAAGTTAGGATTACCTTATAAGAAGAATAGTAGGGATAGTTATAAGACGGATGCTAAGGTATTACAAAAATTGGTGGATGTACATCCAATAGTTAATAAGATTTTAATATATCGTAATTTAACGAAGATTTACTCAACTTATTTAGAAGGTTTAATTGCTACGATTAAAGAGGATGGAAAGATACATACTATTTATAAACAAACTTTAACGAGAACAGGGAGATTATCTAGTGTAGAACCTAATTTACAAAATATTCCAATGCATGATGAGTTAGCTAAACAAATAAGAAAGAGTTTTTTACCGGAATATAGTGCGTTTTTATCTTGTGATTATTCTCAAATTGAGTTACGAATTTTAGCTCATATTTCGAAAGCAGAAGATTTAATTAGAGCTTTTGTTAATAAAGAAGATATTCATAGAAGAGTTGCAGCAGATATTTATGGAAAGAGTTTCCAAGAGGTAACAAGTGAAGAGCGGAGTACTGCTAAGAGTGTAATATTTGGGATTGTTTATGGAATAAGTGGGTTTGGTTTAGGAGAAGATTTAGGGATTAATGCTAAGGAAGCTAGTAATTTTATTAATAAGTATTATGAGTTATATCCTGGGGTTAAAAATTATATGGATAATATTGTTAAAGAAGCTTATGAATATGGATATGTTAGGACTTTATATAAACGGAAAAGAGTTATTGATGAATTATTTAGTAAAGTATATATGGTTCGTCAAGCGGGAGAAAGGATTGCTTTAAATACACCGATTCAAGGAACGGCGGCAGATATTATGAAGAAAGCAATGGTAGATATTTATCAAGAATTTAATAGATTAAAATTAAAAAGTAAGATGTTATTACAAGTACATGATGAATTAGTATTTGATGTTTATGAAGATGAAAAAGAAGAAGTTTTAAGAATTGTAAAGGATAAGATGGAAAATGTAGTTAAGTTATCTGTTCCAATTACAATTAGTGTTTCGTGGGGAAAGAATTGGTATGAAGCAAAATAAAAGGGGAGATTAGATTGGTAACTTTAGTTTTAACTAGGAGTTTAATTGTAAATGCATTTTTAAGTTTAATGAAGATTATAGCAGGTTTTTGGGTATCTTCTAGAGCTTTAATTGCTGATGGGATTCATTCTCTTAGTGATTTTTTAACGGATTTAATAAGTATTGGGGGTGTAAAGTTAGCTAATAAAAAAGAGGATGCTAAGCATCCTTATGGACATGGGAAGATAGAGTATTTATTATGTATGGGGATTAGTATAATTATTTTATCTTTAAGTATTACTTTACTTATTAATAGTTTTACAACGAAAAATACTATTCCTCATATAGGAGTAGCTATTGTAACAATAGTGACAATATTTTTAAAGTTTTTATTATCTTCGTATATTTTAAATAGAGGGAAGAAGTATAAAGGTGATATTTTAATAGCATCTGGTCATGAGAGTATGAGTGATGTGGTAAGTAGTTTAGTAGTTTTAGCTTCTTTTGGATTATCTTTTGTATTTAGTTATGCGGATAAAATAGCATGTGGGATTATTAGTATTTTAATATTTATAACAGGGGTTAAGATACTTATTCAAAATATTAGTAATATTTTGGGATCACAAGAAGTAAATGAAGAGATTATAAATGAAGTTCAAAATAATATTTTAAAGAATAAAGAGGTTTTATATTTAGATAATTTTAAATTATTAAAATATGGGTCGTATTATAAATGTGAAGTAAATATTTATTTAGATGGGAAATTAACGGTAGCGAAAGCGAATAATTTAGTTGAAAAAATAAAAAAAGATATTATAATAAATTATGAGAAAATTAAGTATGTAGATATTTATGTAAAAGCATTAAAGAAAAGTAGGAAGGAAAAATAATGGAAAGATTAGATAAGATAAAAAGAATTGATGAGGTTGGAAAAAAGATCTGGAATAGAGATAGTAGGAATATTTTAGATACAGAATTAAAAGATTATGATAATTTACTTAAGAGTGATTTACCAATATTGATGTTTTTAATAGATGAAAGAGTTTGGGATAAGGATCATCGAATGGAATATATTTATTATTTACCAGATTTAGATCAAATAAGATGTGAATCGGTATATATTCGCTTTGAAGATAGAGATTATTATCAAGTAGAAGATTATTTTATGGGAGAAACGTTAGATTTAAGAGAAGAGTTTAAAGATTTTGAAGTTAAAAGTTTAATTAGAAGTACAGTGGTTAATCGTAATACACATCCGGTGTTATATAGTGCAATAGATATTTTAAGGGGTGAGATAGAGGATATATTTAATAATAATGAGATTAATTCATGGGAAGATGTACGAGTTTTATTAAAGGGAAAAAATTTAGTAAGAGTAAGAAAATAGAAGGAAGAGTTTATGCCAGAGATAGCAGAAGTAGAAACTGTAAGAAGAGTATTAAAAAAACAAATATTAAATAAAAGAATTAAAGAAGTAAAAGTGTTATATAAAGGGATTGTAGAAGATGATGTTAAGAAGTTTGTAACAAGTCTTAAGGGAGAGTCTTTTAAAGATATAGATCGAGTAGGAAAATGGTTAATATTTTTTACGGAGAAGTATGCTTTATTAAGTCATTTAAGAATGGAAGGAAAATATTTTATTAAAAATAGTGAGGAAGAATACGCTAAACACGAGCATGTTATTTTTACTTTTGAAGATAATACGGATTTAAGATATCATGATACACGGAAGTTTGGAAGAATGCATTTAGTTAAAAAAGAAGAGGCTTATAATACGGAAGCAATATCAAAATTAGGATTAGAAGTAGGTAGTAGTAAATTAACAGCTAAGTATTTAAAAGAAAAATTAACTAATAAAAAATTACCGATTAAAACTTTATTATTAGATCAAAGTATTATTAGTGGATTAGGGAATATTTATGTTAATGAAGTGTTATTTGCTTCTTTAATAAATCCTTTAAAAAAGGGAGAAGATATTACTTTAGAAGAGTGTGAAAGAATTGTTAAGATGGCATCACAGATAATTAAAAAAGCAATAGATAGTGGAGGTACAACGATAAAAAGTTATACTTCTTCTTTAGGGGTGAGAGGGTCTTATCAAAAGTATTTAAAGGTCCATAAAAAAGAAGGAGAACCTTGTGTTATATGTGGTAATCCGATTAAAAATATTAAAGTAGGAGGAAGAAGTACATATTATTGTGCTACTTGTCAAAAATAAGAGGTTTATTGGATAGTTCAAAGTTTAAAACTTTTTGATTAGTTATTATTTCATAAATATAAGCACTTAATATTTCAGTTTGCCAGATAATACTATTATAATTTATTTTAAGAGGGAGATGAAGGTTTTTTAAGTATTTTTGACCACGTTTATTAAAGCCTAGAATTTTAAGATAATCATAAGAGGTATTATAAGACCAATCTTTTTTAATACCTAGGATTATATGAATATACATTCTTCTTATTTTATTATAGGTATATCTTTTAGTTTTAATTTTATTAGTTAATTCGGTAAAATTATTTACTTCTAAGATATATTTTTTTAGACGATTACCAAATCCTTCATCAACTGTTAAATAATTATTAATATTATTTCTTAAAACAATCATTTTAAAAATATTAAATAAAGTATTTTCATTATAGGTAGTTAAATATTTATAACTATTTTGAGGAAGATATTTAGTAATATCTTTATTATCTGATAGTTTTTTTCGGATATTAGAAGCACTAACAATGTTGTCGGTACTTGCGGTATCATTATAATCATTAGTACGAAGAATATTTAAGGGGATAATATTTTTATTTATAGAATCAATACTTTTTAAATAAGATATAGCTAGTAAGTTATTGGGAGTAAAAAGATAGTTTTTTAAATTTAGAGCTTTAGCTAAAGAAGTAGGATAAGAATAACCAAGGTCTAAATATTCTTTGACTTGTTTTTGATAGTTAGGATCTTGGGTTATTTTGGTAATTTTTATGAGGTTTTTTAAAGTTTTTTCTTCGGTACCAAAATATAGTTTTGTGATATGAAAATAATTTAAGTAAGTTAGAGCAGCATTAGCAAAGATATCAGCGCTTTGTGTAGCAAAAAGGGTAGGAAGTTCTATGACGATATCAATTCCATTTTCTAAAGCGACTTTGGTTTTGGCTTCTTTAGTTAGGATACTTACTTCTCCACGTTCGGTAAAATAATTACTAGTTATAGCAATAATTAAAGAGTTTGGTTCTTTATTTTTTATTTGGTCAATAAAATATTTATGACCATTATGAAAAGGGTTAAATTCACAGATAATTCCAATAACTTCCATAAAACACCTCTTTGTAATTATTTAATTATATAACTACTTAAAATATATTTCAACTTTAGATTTATTTATGATATTATTAATTAAGAAGGGATGGACTTATGATTATAGATTTAAATAAAGTAACAGAAAAGGGAATAAAGATAGATGAGGTAGTATCTTTTGGAGAAGAATATTTAAAAAATACTTCGGTAAAAGAGTGTAATAATGTTAAAGTAGTGGGAAGTATTTATTTAAGTAGTACAATGGAGATAGTTTTGAAAGTTAATTGTATGGGAAGTTTTATAGTTCAAGATGCACGGACTTTAGAAGATATTCCTTGTCCATTGGATATTGATATTGAAGAAGTTGTAGCAGATATTAGTGAGGAACTGCAAAAAAATAGTAAAAATAAACAAAATACACTTGATATTCTAAGCATTTTATGGCAAAATATTGTATTGGAAGTCCCCATCAGACTTACTAAGGGTGATTTTAAAGATATGCCTTTAGAAGGAGATGGATGGAGTCTTAGAGAAGAATAACATTTAATAAGACAAAAGAAGGGAGTGAATCTCATGTTAAAATTAGATATTTGCGTTTTTGGGGTTCCATTTAGAAGAACTAGTAAAACTAAAAAAAGAATGCGTCGTACTCATTTAAAGAAAGAAGTAGCAACTTATAATTTATGTCCTAATTGTGGTGAACCTTTAATGCCTCATCGTGCTTGTACTAAATGTGGATTTTATAAAGGTGCTAATGCTTTAAATAAGGAAGAAGATACTAAAGAGACTAAATAGTTTCTTTTTTTAGAAAGTTATTTAGTTAATTTATTAATAATTAAGATAGGGATGCTACTTAATAAGAAGGCGATAGTAGAAGTTATTATTAAGGATAGAGGGTAAGATGTTTTAGGAATTAATAAAACAATACTCATAAGTAGCATTCCAGTTAAGATAGATATCGTGATTGTATGATATTTTTTTAATAAAATAAGGGATAATTTACTACCGAGGAAGACTCCTAGAAGATCTCCTAGAAAATAAAATAATAAAGGGATAATAGTTAGAAGATTTAGGTTAGCAAGATAACTTTTATATAAGTAGTAGGGTCCTAGAATCATCATTATTAAAGAACCAGAAATACCGGGTAATATTGTAAAGAAACCGTCAAGTAAACCACATAACATAAAAATAAGGAGAAAAGTTAAAGTAAGAGGGGAAAATTGGGTAATAATTAAGGAATGAGTGGGGGTTAATAAAAAGGTAATATAAATTAGGGACATCCCTATTAGTAAATAGGGAAAAGAAAAGTAGGATGCTTCTTTTTTAATTAGTTTAGGAAATGAAAAGAGAAGTAATCCGATAAAGAAAAATAAGGTTTCGGTGGGGATGGTTTTAAATAAATATTCTATAAATTTAGCACTAAAGATGGTACCTAGAATTACTCCTAATAAAAGACGGAGGATTATTTTAAAATTTAAGTGAGAGATACTTTGTAATATTTCTTGATATTTAGGACTTAGCATAATAATTGTACCTCCAGAGATACCAGGGATTAAACTTACTATACCTATTAATATACCAGTAATAAAAAAATTCATAAAATACCTCTCTTGTTTTATAAATGTATCTATGTTAATATATATTTATAAGGAGGATTAATTATGTTAGCAATTATTATTATAGTAGCTATTGTTGTAGTATTATTAGGGTATATTTTTGGAACTTATAATTCTTTAGTAGGTTTAAGAAATAAGGTTCGGGATGAATGGAGCCAAATAGATATACAATTAAAGAGAAGGTTTGATTTAATTCCTAATTTAGTAGAGACTGTAAAAGGGTATGCAAAACACGAAAAAGGAACTTTTGAGAGTGTTGTAAAAGCAAGAAATACTTTTGCTTCTGCTACTACTAAAGAAGATGAAATGAAGGCTTCTAATGAACTTACAAAAACTGTGTCTAAGTTATTTGCTTTAGCTGAAAGTTATCCAGAATTAAAATCTAATACGAACTTTTTAGAATTACAAAGTGAACTTAAAGAGACAGAAGATAAGATTAGTTATGCTAGAGGGTTTTATAATGATATAGTTTTAAAGTATAATGATAAGATTATGAAAATACCTAGTAATATTGTAGCTAAGATGTTTGGTTTTAAAGAAGAAACTTATTTTGAAGCTTTAAAAGAAGAAAGAGAAAACGTTAAAGTAGAATTTTAAAAAACTGCAAAATTGCAGTTTTTTAAATGGGAAATATATGATAAAATTAGAGTAGGTGAATGGTTATGAAAAAGATATTTGGAATATTAGTAGCTTTTTTATTTATAATTAATGTAAAAGCTAATAGGATTAATTCTATAGATATGGATATTGATATAGATAAGAATGGGACAGCTTATGTTACAGAGGTATGGGATGTATATGTTAATGAAGGGACGGAAGTTTATAAACCCTATTATAATTTAGGGAATAGTGAGTTTTTAGATTTTAAAGTAAGAGATGAGAATACTACTTATACTACGTTAAATAATTGGAATACAGGGGCAAGTTTTGAGGCGAAGAAGTATAAAAGTGGGATTAATTATTTAGATGATGGGATAGAGTTATGTTTTGGGATTAGTGAGTATGGTTATAATACTTATGTTATGAATTATACTATTACTAATTTTATAGCTAAATTAAATGATGCTGATATGCTTTATTGGACTCTTATTCCTTATGAGTTATCTAATGCTCCGGATCAAGTTAGTATTAAGATTAATACTTATGATTATTTAGATGAGGAAATACCAGTATGGGGGTTTGGTAATTATGGGGGAACGGCTTATGTATATGATGAACGGATTGAAGTAAATAGTGATGGACGTTTAGATAGTGATGAGTATATGACAGTGTTAGTAAAGTTTCCTAAAGATTATTTTGATAATGATAATTATTATGATGCTAATTTTGAAGATTATTTGGAAATGGCACAGGAAGGTGCAACAGCATATAATAAGACTAAAGAATCAATTATATCTATTATATTTTCTATAATATCAGTATTTATTCCTATATTTTTTGTATTTTTAACGATAGGGTTAGCTTTAAAAAATAGTAATAAATATCTTAGTAAACAAAAAGGGGAAGAAAAGATACCTAAAGATATACCTTATTTTAGGGATATACCTTGTAATAAAAATATATATACGGCATTCTTTTTAAGTAATGAGTATGGTTTAATGAAGAATAAGAATGATTTTTTTGGAGCTTTAATACTATATTTTTATAAAAATAAATTAATAGATATAATTAAAAAGGGTAGTACTTATGTAGTTAATGGGAAAGAAAAAAAGGCTAAGAATAATGTTATAGTATTAAAGACTAAAGAAGAAATAGAAAGTTTAATATCTTATGATAAAGAAAAAACTTTATATAATTATATGATTGATGCTAGTTATGATGGTTATTTAGAAAATGATGAGTTTGGTTTATGGTGTAATGAACATTATAGTAAAATAGATACATGGTTTAATGATATATTAAATGATGAGAAAAGTAAGTTAAAAGAAGCAGGTTTAGTGGTGGTAGAACAAGGTAGTGGATTATTAAAAAGTACGAAATATATTGCTACTACTAAAGTATTTGAGATGGCTAAAGAATTAGCAGGTCTTAAAAAGTTTTTAAAAGATTTTAGTAAAATAGATGATAGAACAGTTATTGAAGTTACTTTATGGGAAGAATATTTAATATATGCACAAATATTTGGTATAGCTAAACAAGTAGCTAAAGATTTAAAGAGATTAATACCAGAAGTAATTACAGAAAATGTTTATGATGATTATATATTCTTTTATAATTTTTCTTATAATAATATGAGTAGAGTAGAGACTGCTAGAAATAGAGCAATGAGTTATTCTAGTGGAGGGGGAGGCTTCTCTTCTGGTGGTGGAGGAGGAGGTTCCTTCGGCGGCGGAGGCGGCGGAGGCGGGTTCCGTTAGTTACTTTATTTTATATTTTTTTGCAGACTTAAATGCACCCCGCCCACCGGAAAGTACTTGACGGGGGGGGGGGGTCATTTGATATGATATATACATAAAGGTAGGTTATGTATATATGTGGAAAAATA
>CANQHW010000026.1 GCA_947623855.1 uncultured Bacilli bacterium
ATCTGACATCCAACACCATGATCTCGAGCGGGGAAGGAGATGGAAGTGCGGGTTCCCCATACATCATAGTGGCGTGACCTTGCCGGTGAGGAACGATTCGGCTTGTAGCATCCTTGCTCAAAGGGAGAAAGGTCTATATAATCTAGTGGGGAGATAATAGAGATATTATCTTCTTTTTTTGCTCTAGAATAATTAAAGAAAAAGAGATTATCTATTGATTAAACGATAGAAATCTCTTTTTTCTTTAATTAATTCTTCATATATACCTTGTTCTTTTATTAAAGAATTATCTAATAATATAATATTAGTATAATTATCTAGAGTAGGGGGAGTATTACTTATTATAATAATGGTTTTATTTAATTTACTTAATTCTTTTTCTATAATATTTTGATTATATTTACTTATATTATTAAATGGTTTATCTAATATAATAATATCTTTATCTGTATTAATACTTCTAATAAAAGTAATTAATCTTTTATAATAAGTAGGGGAGTTATACATATCTTTAATCTCTGTCCCTTCATCATTAATAAATGATTTTATAAAATTATTAGGTAAATAATTATTAATTAAATTATAAAAATCTTTAGATGATAATACTTTATTATATAATATATTATCTATAATAGTAGAGTCTTTAAACCATAAATTATTATAATCTAACATTAATATATTTGTTAAATCTATATCTTTAATATCTTTTTTATCTATAGTTATTTTACCTAAATAATTACTCTTATTTAATAAAGTATTAAGTAAATTAGTATAATCTTTATCTTCTCCAATAATATATATTTTATCTTTATTATTAATAGTTATATTAAAATTATTTAATATACCTGGTATCATAACTTTTTTAAAATTAATCTTTTTAAAATGCTTAATCTTCTTTCTTTTAATAGAAGGTTTATTTTTAAATACTTTATAATATTTTTTTAAATATTTAATATATTTAATAAATAATAAGATATATATACTCATAAATATATACATAATAATATCTATAATCTTAAAATCTTTTATTAAATATATAATTAATATAATATATATAAAATTAAATAAATAACTTAAAGAATAATAAAATAATCTATTAAATAAAGTATTATTATATTTATTTAAATATTTATTAAAAGAATTAATTCTATAAACACTTATCTTTTTATTTAATGCTGTATCTTTTTCTTTATAACATTCTTTTAAATAATTATCTATAGCAATATTATTAACTAAATATTTATTTAATAATTTATTAATTATTAAATTTATTATATAAATAATTATCGTAGTAAGAAACGCTATTAAACATATTTTATAATTATAAATTAATATAGGTATATTAGATAATAAATATATATATATTATAGTTAATTTAATCTCTTTTAAAGGATCTATATTCTTATTTAATAATTCTTTAAATACTTTTTTTGATAACTTAATACAAGTTATATAAAATACTATAAAATATAATATAAAATAAATTATTAAATAGATATTTTTAAAGAAAATATATAAATAAGGTAATATAAAAGTAATAATTCCTGGTATCATATTTTATACTTCCTTTCTAAATCGTAAGGGATATTATTAAACTCTCCCATATATAAAAGTTTATTATCATCAATAATATATCCTATATCTCCAAATTGTAGATGATTATAATCATTAGTAGTAATAATAATCGTTTTACTTAAATATCTTAAATTAGACGTAATTCTTTTTATTGTATTAGTATCTAAATATTTAAATGGCTCATCAAATAATAAAATCTTTCCATCTTTAATTAAATTTAAAGCAATCTTTAATTTACTTTGTTCTTCCTTTGTTAACTTCTCTCCATTATTCAAAATAATCTTTTGTAAATCATAAGCAAAATATTCAGCATTAACTTGTTTTAACCAAAAATGAATCCTTGTTTCATTAGTTCCTCCATTAAGTTCTAAAAACATTCTTTTAATCGAATTAGGAAATAAATAATCTTCATCCCTCATATAATTAAGATCAAAACTTTTGTTAATAAGTCTTTCGTTATCCACAAGTATCTCTCCCTTATTAACATTAATTCTTTGAGCTAATACATCCAATATCGTTGACTTCCCACTCATATTAGGACCATAAATAATACAAATATGATTCTTTGGAAAAGTAATACTAAAATTTTTAAAATTATGAATACTTATATTTTTTAAAGTAATATAATTATTAAAATCTAATATTAATTTATTCTTATTTTTATGATAAGCTTTTTTATAATTCTTAATATATCCATAAGCCTTATTTAATTCTTCTCTTTTATATATTATAAATATTAATGGTAATATATAAGTACTTAAAAATATTTTATTACTTAAACTAATTAAACTTAATATAACTAAATAAATTATACTAGTAATTATAATCATCTTTCTCCTCTTATTAAGATAATTATTATATTGATATTTTAACTCTTTTTCTTCTTTCTCTTCTTTTAAAGCTAAAGTAATATTATTAATCCCTTTAAAATAATCATCACATGAAAAAGTATAATTTATCTTTCTCTTATATTTATATAAAAAGAAAATTAAACTACTAATAATTAATAAATAAAAATAAGTATAATTCTTAAAACTATATATTAAATATATAAAAATATGTAAAGGTATATATAATAAAGTAAATATATATATAAATATATCTTGTTCTATATTATAAATATCATTTATAATATTTTCTATTTTTTCTGATATATTCGGCTTATAAAAAAAAGATAAAAAATTACTATGTAAAGATAATGTTATCTTCGTTGTCAAAATTGTAGTAAAATATAAACTACTAATAGCTAATATAATTAAACTAAAAAAAGAAATAAAACTAATATTAAAATTAATTATATTTAAAATTAATAAAATATTTATAATTATAATTGGTATAATATATTTTAAATTCTTTTTCATAACTTCCTCATATATCTATTATAAAAAATACTTTTAAATTAAACAAGATTAAACCCCAAATTTATGATATAATATTTTTAAGAAAGGATTAACTATATGGGAAAAGTATCTTATCTATATAAAAGAATAAAAAATATGAGTTATAAAGGATTTTTTGATACTATTAATTTAATCCATAATAAAACTCATAAAAATCGCTTTATCTTATTCTTTGATATAATTTATTGTGGTTTTAAATATCAAGCTGGTTATAGTGATTATAAATTATACGAAATGTATAATTTAAATAGTAAAGAAAGAAAAACCGTTGTAACAAGAGGTTATAACAATGATATAATCAAAAAATATAATAATCCTGAGTATATTAAATACTTTGCTAGTAAATCTTTATTTAATCAAAAATTTACCAAATTTTTAAAAAGAGATTATCTTATTTTAGATAAAACTAAATTAGAAGAATTTAAAGCTTTTTGTATCTTACATAAAGAAATAATTGTTAAACCAGATAATCTATCTTGTGGTAAAGGTGTCGAAAAGATTAAAGTAAATAAAAATAACTATGCAAAAGTTTTTAATGAATTATTATCTTCTAAAAGAATCGTCGTTGAAGAAGTTGCTACTCAATGTCAAGAAATATCTAAACTTCATCCCACTTCTATTAATACTTTAAGAGTTGTAACTTTAGGAGGTAAAGTTATTGTTGCATTTATTAGAATTGGTAATAATCATAATGTTGTGGATAACTTTAATCACGATGGTGTTGTAGCTCCCATTAATGTCGAAACGGGCATAGTAGATTATCCTGCTATTGATAAAAAAGGAAATGTTTTTGAAAAACATCCTTTAACTAATGAAAGTATTTTATGGTTACAAATTCCTAAATGGCATAAAGTAAAATCTTTTGTTGAAAAAGCTTGTGAAGTAATTCCTGAAGTAGGGTATGTCGCTTGGGATGTTTGTTTAAGTGAAGATGGCCCAATGTTAATTGAAGGAAATGAATATCCGGGACATGACCTTTATCAACTCCCACCGCATCGTAGTAATGGTATTGGATTAGTTCCTATTTTTGAAAAAAGAATTCACGAAATGGAGGAAGGAAAATGAAAATATTTATAGCTAGTGATCATAATGGTCATGATTTAAAAAAACAAATAATAAGTAATTTAGCAGGTTATGAGATTATCTCATCTTCTTTAGAAGAAAGTCCTACAGATGATTATCCTTTATTTGCTTTCGATATATGTACTAAAATGAATAAACAAGAAGATTATGCTATCTTAATCTGTGGTACCGGTATTGGTATCAGCATCGCTGCCAATAAAGTAAAAGGCATTCGCTGCGCCAAAGTAAATAGCGTAGAGGAAGTATCACTTGCGAAAAAACATAACCATGCTAACGCTATTGCTTTTAGTAGCAATACCTCATTAATCACGGCCTTATCCTATATTGAAACCTTAATTAGCACCGCCACTGATGATAGCGCAAGACATCTAAGACGTATCGAAGAAATTATAAAATATGAAGAAGGAGCATATAATGAATTATAAAGTTTATTTATATGTCATTTTTACAATGCTTTCTGCTTTTGCATTAAGTGGTATTAACTTTGACAAAATAATTAAAAAAAATAAAGCCCTAGAAGCGCGTATTATTGTTATGCTCTTAAGCTTTATAATGGGTTACCTTGTAACCAACTTTATCGCCGATTTTTTAGACGTAAGTAGAATCATATAAGAAAGGAAACCATATGCGTAAAATCGATTATATTCTTATCGTTATCGCCGTATTTCTTTTACCCTTTGCAGTAATTAGTTTCGAAAAAAAAGAAACTAATTTTTTCTTAGAAGCAAAAGTTACTCCTAAAAACCCTATAATCGTCAACCTCATCAATCAAGATCAAACCTTAACTCTTAATTTAGATGATTATCTTTTAGGAGTTGTAAGCGCGGAAATGCCCGCTTCCTTTAACCCTGAAGCCCTAAAAGCCCAAGCCGTAGCGGCCCGCACTTACACCTTAGCTAAATACCAACCCCCTAACCCTATAACCATAAACATCACTGAACAAGCTTACTTAACTAATACTGAATTACAAAATCTTTGGCAATCTAACTATGAAACCTACTATACTAAAATCAAAGACATCATCACCACCACTAATAACGAAGTCATCACCTATAATGGCAACCTTATTCATGCTTATTACTATGCAATGAGTAATGGTTATACTGAAGATGCCGCCGTTGTATTCCAAGAAGAACTTCCTTACCTTAAAGTCTTATCATCTCCCTATGAAGAAGAAAATAAAAATTTTAATTATCTTAAAGAACTTAGTTATTCTACCTTTCTCAATCTTTTATCTTTACCTCCTACCGAATTAACTATTACTAACATTGTAAGAAATGCCTCCCATAGAGTAGATAAAATCACTATAAATGGCAAAACCTTTACCGGTATAGAACTACGTACCTTACTAGATCTTCGTTCCACCGACTTTGAAATAGAAAAAGACCATGACAATATTATTATCACCACCAAAGGCTATGGCCACGGAGTAGGAATGAGTCAATATGGAGCGAATTATATGGCCGCCACTGGTAAAACTTATCAAGAAATATTAACTTACTATTATCAAAATACTAAAATTAGTAGTTATGAAGTATAAAATTATTCAAAATTGTTCACACTGTTATTAGGAAGGTGAAAAATTTATGAGTAAAAAAAGATTAAGAAAGTTTGTATTTCCAACTATCTATATTATCCTAATAACAACAATCCTCTTTAGTACCTATCAAATATGGAATATATTAAGAGTAAGTCCTGTTAATGATGATTTAGATTATGTAACCGGCACATTTAAAAACGATGTCGTCCCTGCTGTTAAAGAAGAAGATACTACCATCGGACTACCATATACCTCCGATAAAGTAAATCTAACTAAAAAATTCTATGACAGCACATCATCTAGTGAAGACCAACAAAATGCTTTAATATTCTATGAAAACATCTATATGCCTAATACTGGAGTTTTATATACCAGTCCAGAAGAATTCGATGTTATAAGCATGGTAAACGGTACCGTTAAAAATATTAAAGAAGATGAAATAATGGGTAATATCGTTGAAGTAGAATATAACCAAAATCTAACCATCATCTATCAAGGTCTAAAAGATGTGGTCGTAACCATCAACCAAGAATTAAATAAAGGTGATCTTATCGCCAAAAGTGGAAATATAAAATTTACCTCTGAACCAAATACTTTACATATCGAAGTATATAAAGACGGTTTACTTCTAAATCCTCTTGATTTCTATAATATGAAAACAACTGATTTTTCATAACCCAAACAACCTTTAATATACTAATATTAGAGGTTTTTTAAAAGGAAGTGATTAAATGAAAATAATATTTTATCTAAACGATAAAGAACTAACTATCATAAAAGATCAAACCTATCTATACGAATTAAACTCTCTATCCAAAGGAAATATCGTAAACATTAAAGAATTTACCCACGAAGTCTTACCCCTTCTTAAAAACTTAAAAATAAACCGAGGACTTATCGGCGAAGATGCTAAAATATACCTAAATGAAATAATCACCCCCATCAATGAACTGTTTTATAAAGAAATATTTACCGAATTAGGATTTAATAACATTGAAATATGTAGTATTAAAATATTCTTAACCGAAAATAACACTTTATATTTAATCTCCAATAAATATTCTACCCATCTCTATCATGGTAACAACTACTATGAATTAAATGATTTAAATATCTTTCAAAATTTAAAATTTAAAAATCCTATCAAAATATTTGGTAATAATCCCCATATAAATACCTTAAAAAATACCCTAAAAAACCAAGTAGCTACCAAAGTATATCTATTCTATCCCCCTGAAAACTATATTTTAAATTTAATTAAAAAAATAATGTAAACCCTATTGCATTATTTTTTATTTTAGTTTATTATTAAAATACGCATTTTCGCTAATAGCGAAAAAATGCTTAAATGAAGGAGTGATTACTATGATTAAATTTATTGTTGTAGAAGATGATAAAAATGAACAAAACGAGATTAAAAAGATAATTAATAAAGTAACATTTAAAACCGATATTAACTTTGAAATAAAAGTCTTTGAAAAATATGACTCTAACTTAAAAGCTTTAATTGATGATTGTGATGAAGTTAAAATTTATATCCTTGATATCGAATTAGATAACAAAATATCTGGTGTTCAAATAGCTAAAATGATTCGGAAAATTGACTTAGAAGATGAAATTATCTTTATAACTAATCATGACCATATGTTTGAAGAAGTTTATCGCAGTGTTTATAAAGTTTATGACTTCATCGAAAAATTTAATAATTTTGAAGAAAGATTAACTAAATCCTTAACCAATCTTCTAAACCGCGAATATAGTAATAAAGTCTTCCGTTATACCGCTCGTAATGTGGAATTAGACGTCTATTTTAAAAATATTTTATACGTCTATCGTGATAGCTGCGACCGTAAATTAATCGTTAGATCCGTAAGTAATACCTATGCCATAAATATGACAATCAAAGAAATTAAAGAAAAACTCGGACCTAAATTTAAACAAATAAGTAGATCCTGTTTAGTCAATGAAGACTATATCGAATCCTTTAATTTTAAAGATGGTTATGTAATTTTAAGCAATGGCGAAAAAGTAGAATATTTAGCTAAAAGTTATCGTTCCTAAAATGTTTCAAAAATTAAGTACTTACTTTTTTAATATATCGCATTTTCTCTACTATCAAGATATATTATTATTTTTTGTTAAAATTCATTTTTTCGCCATTACTTATTATAATTACTACCTCAAAGAAGAACTTCTTATACTTACCATCTTTTTCTTTATAATTAATCTAATAAAACTCAAACTAGAAAATATCTCTTATCAAAATATTAACCATCATCTTCTTTTAGAATATAAAGATATTTCCAATAAATTAAATGACTATCGTTTATTTAAACATAATATCTATGCTAACTTATTAAGTTTAAAATACCAAAAAGAAAACCTATCCTCTGCAATTGATACTATTTTACAAAAATATACTAATAAAAAAAGTTTTCCCTCTCCTAACTTAACTATTATCGAAGATTTTATCTATAACCATATTTGTGAATATGAAAACCTAAATATTAAAATAAATGTTACTTTAGAAGATAAAATTATTCAAGATATTGCCTGTAAGAAATATCTTAATTTTTTTGAAACCTTAAGTATTTTAATTAACAATGCTTGTGAAGCTGCTCTTGATACCAATAAAAAACTTTTTTACCTTGAAGCTTATCTTGAAGATAATTATTTAATAATATCCATCATCAATACTTTTAGTAATACCATAGATATTGAATCCTTTGGTAATCTTAACTATTCTACCAAGAAAAGAAAATCTGGTTTAGGCATCTATGGTGCTCTTAAAAATAACCCTAATCTTAAATTTAGAATCCTAGATGATGTTTTTATCTCAGAATATAAAATAACTATCTAAAAAATTTTTAAGACATAAAACTCGCTATTTTAGACATAAACTTCTTCTTTCTAAAACAACTTATGCTACATTATTTTTGCACGCTTTAAAACCGCCGCAGATTTTGTCGAACGGTTACTTAAAAAATAGAAGTGTGAGTGTGTTATATTTAGTATGCAGTACAAAAAAAGAATTAGAAGGGAAGTGTATTAGTATGCGAAGTAAGGTAAAATGGTTTAATAACGAAAAAGGTTATGGTTTCATTGAATATAAAGATAACGAAGATATCTTTGTTCATTATTCAGCTATTGCCAAAGAAGGTTACAAAACTTTAAAAGAAGGCGAATATGTCGAATTTAAACTTATCGAAACTCCAAAAGGATTACAAGCTATTAATGTAACATCTTTAGAAATGACTACAATATAGTAGTTTTTTTCTTGAGTTTATGATACAATAAAAACAAGAAAGGTGATATGATGAAATTAAATATCCGTGGTAACAAAATAGAAGTTACTGATGCTATCAAAGAATATGTAACTGATAAGATAGCAAGACTAGATCGTTATTTTGAAGAACCTGATGCTATAGAGGTATATGCTCTAATTAAAGTGAAAGGAAAAGAAGAAACCATTGAAATAACTGTTCCAACTAAGAGATTTACCCTAAGAGCTGAAGAAACCAATGATGATTTATATGCTGCCATTGACCTAGTTATCGATAAACTAGAAAGACAAATAAGAAAGAATAAAACGCGGTTAAATAAAAAATACAAAAACGTTGAAGACATCTCCTTAACCCTTGACTTTGAAGTTGCCAAAGACGAAGAGGAAGAAGAAAAAATTGTCCGTAGAAAAGAAATAGATACTAAACCTATGGATGAAGAAGAAGCCTTATTACAAGCAGAACTATTAAATCATGACTTCTTTGTATTTAAAAATATTGATGAAGAATGTGTTTCAGTCCTTTATAAAAGACATGATGGCAACTACGGAATAATTAATGTTAAATAGAGTTTTAAAGCTCTTTTTTCTTGTTATTTTTCCTCTTTTATGTTATTATATTCCATTAAAAAAGGGGGTAGTACTATGCTAGATATTTTAGCTAACTATCTTATGCTATCAATTGAAAATAATCTTCAAGTTAATGAAACTTATTTACGTAATTTATTAAACTTTTTTGTAAGACATTACCATCTTTCTAATTATATTAAAAACTTAGAAATAATTTATGAACCCTATGATAATAAAGAATACTTAACTGCGGAATATGGTCTTTCTTATATCGGTATAAATCTTAAAGGTATCTTAGAAGAATTAAACTATCTTTTTCATAATGATCCCTATTATAAAAACCTTTCTTCCTATGAAAAAAATCTCTATCAATACACTTGCTTTATTGAAGTAATTGCCCACGAAGTAAGACACGCCCGAGATTTACGAAATATTCACTCTGTTAAAGACACTTTAGAAAAGAAAATCCTATCCCCCATAAAATGGACCTTACCCGGCTATGAAGATACTCCTAATTATTCCAAACTATTTAGAATTTATGAAAGATATTATGAAGTATGTCCTACTGAAAGACTAGCTAATTTTACCAGTCTTAATCTATGTTATGAACTTCTAAAAAAAGTCTCTAAAAGTAATACCGTTAGAGATGAATATTTACTAAAACTTTTATCTAGTTTATTAAATCCTTATGAAATAAACCCTAATCCTACCAAATACTTCTTAGAAAAAGCCCATGCGCAAACTGCCTGGAAAGATATTGCTCCTGTCATACCTAAATTATCTTTAGAAAAAAAATTAATATATGGTTTTCCTATACCAGCAACTTACTATCATAAATTACAAGAAGAAAGTTTTAAATTAGATTAAAATTTTATGGGAAATACTTTGCATTTTATATGGGATTTTGCTACAATATCATATGTAGGAGGAAAATAATATGAATATCTTTAGAAAACTAATCGATTCCGAATATAAAGAATTAGAAAGATTTAAAAAAATTGCTGATAAAATCGATGCTCTAGATAGTGAGTATCAAAAATTAAGTGATGAAGAACTTGCCCATAAAACTGTAGAATTTAAAGAAGCTTTAGAAAGTGGTAAAACCCTAGATGATATTATTGTACCAGCTTTTGCTACCGTAAGAGAAGCCGCTTTCCGAGTCATTGGTGAAAAACCATACTATGTTCAATTACTTGGAGGCCTTGCTATTCATTATGGTAATATCGCGGAGATGAAAACCGGTGAAGGTAAAACTTTAACCGAAACAATGCCCGCTTATCTTAATGCTTTAACCGGTAAAGGTGTCCACATTGTAACCGTTAATGAATTCTTAGCGAAACGGGACTCTGAATGGAATGGAAATATCTTTAGATTCTTAGGTTTAACCGTAGGTCTTAACTTAAGAGAATTAAGTAAACAAGAGAAAAAAGAAGCTTATGATTGTGATATCTTATATTCTACCAATAATGAAATAGGGTTTGACTACTTACGTGATAATATGGTCGTAAGAAAAGAAGACCGTGTTCAAAGACCTTTAAACTTCTGTATTGTCGATGAAGTCGACTCCATCCTTATCGATGAAGCCCGTACCCCATTAATTATTTCTGGTGGTAAGTTTGATTCTAAAAACCTTTATGTCGATGCTGATAGAGCTGTAAAAAGGTTAAAAAATGAAGTTGATTATACTATTGATGAAAAAACCAAATCTGTTTCCTTAACGGAAGAAGGAAGTAAAGTCGTTGAAGGTATTTTCCATTTAGATAACTTATATGATATCAATAATTCGGCTTTAGTTCACCATATCAACCAAGCTTTAAAAGCTAATTATGCTTTCCATATTGATGTGGATTATGTTATTGAAGATGGTGCCATTATCATCGTTGACCAATTCACTGGTCGTTTAATGCATGGCCGTCAATTTAGTGATGGCCTACATCAAGCCCTAGAAGCTAAAGAGGGTGTAACTATCAATGAAGAAACCAAAACTATGGCCACCATTACTTTCCAAAACTTATTTAGGATGTATAATAAATTATCAGGTATGACTGGTACTGCTAAAACTGAAGAAGAAGAATTTACCAATATTTATAATATGTATGTTATAAGAATACCTACTAATAAACCAGTTATAAGAGAAGATTTACCTGATTTAGTTTA
>CANQHW010000027.1 GCA_947623855.1 uncultured Bacilli bacterium
AATAATTAACGTCTTTCTTCATTTGTTTTACATTTGATATTATAAAGCATTAAATGAGATTTGTAAATATTTATTTTGCTAATTATTGATTGTTATTCTAGATATTTTGTTAATATCTTTTTTTCGATTTATTTAATCTGCTAACGCTAAAATATTAATAATTTAATGGATATCACAGCCAATATCTTTATGATTTAAACCTTTATATAAAGCATAAGTTAAACACTTTAATCCCCCATGACACATCTCGGCATGTTCACAATCTAAACAATCATCAGGAATCTTTTTCTTTCTTAATTCTTTTAATATTTTGTTATTTTTATATAAATCTAACATATTTTTATCAAATAAATTACCTACTACAATGGGCATTCTCCGACATGGTACTAAATCCCCATTTTCCATCACAGTTAATAAAGTATCTCCCGCCGTACAGCCATAAGCAAAATCATTCGTCATTTGAAATTGTAGTGCTCGATACATGGAAATAGTTGTATGATTATTTTTAATATTTTTTAATTTATTTCTTTCTTTATTCATTATTGCTAAGTATTCTCTTGTTTGTTCTAAATTTAAAGCAAGGTCTTTATCTTCCGAATCTCCTAAAGGAATATATCTATCAGACCACACATTATTAACCCCATATCTTCTCGCATATTTAACGACTTTGGGAAACTCTTGATAATTTAATTTCGTTGCCGTAAAAGAAAGAGATGTAAAAATATCTTGTTTTCTTAAATTTTTAATCCCCTCCGCAATTTTCTTATAAGTTCCCTTACCCCGTATATAATCGTTAGTTTTCCGTCCCCCTTCTAAACTAACTTGAACATAATAAGGATCATAACTTTTTATTTTTTTGGCAATTTCTTTCGTTATTAAAGTCCCATTAGTTAAAACTGAAAAAGTAATTAAATCATGATCTTCTTTTATTAAATCTAATATTTTAAAAAAGTATGGATTACACAATGGTTCTCCCCCTGTAATATTTATATGTCCTTTCATCTTTAAACTTTTTAATAATTCTTTATATTGCTTATATATCTTAACTAACTTATCATATGGTAATTGAATTGGTTTATGTTTTTCTTGATAACAATGTAAACATTTTAAATTACAAGTTTCACTTAAATGCCATTGTAATACAAATCTTTTTACCAAGATCCACCACCACCGCAGGAAGAACAACCGCCCCCACAAGATGAACAACCGCCGCCACAGGAAGAACATCCTCCACTAGAAGAACTAGATGATACTGGAAAATATACATTATCATATAAACTATAATAAGCCAAATCACTACCATAATCAAATGTTCCCATATCTACTTCTGGCATTGGTATATCTTCAAATTTCTTAATCCACTTCTTTGAAATATTCATTGCATAAGTATATGGTAAAATATCATAGAAGTAATTAGGATTTTGAGAAACTAAAGCTTCTAATCGCTCTTTTTCCGCAATCATTAAGAAATTTCTAAAACCTTTAATCCTTGCCGTAATATATTCGCCATATTCCGTTTTCCTTTTCATAAATATGGTAAAGAATAAATTTATAAAATTACATAAGAATGCTAAATAATAAAGAATACTCCACGCGGGATCTAAATCTTCTACTATGATATATGAAACTAAACTTAAGGCTAAAATTATAACATTTATCAAAATCGCTTTACCCATTTGTTTTGTAGCATAACTATCATGAACTTTATCTTTAAAACTACTTTTTAATTCGGCATCTACTTCCCCAAAAGCTTTATAGAAAGTTTGATGTTCACTTAAAATTATAACATCCCCTACTTCAAACAATCTATCATAAACAATTTTTTCTAAAGATGATAATACTGCTAACTTAGCAATTTCTTTATTATATTTTTCCATATCTATTTCATATTGTTTTACTTCTTTTTCATAAAGAGCTTTTCTTTCGGCTAATTCTTGTTCTCTTGTTTCAAGATTGTCACTAACAATTTCAATATAACCCCCATTTACTAATCTATCTTTAACTTCTAAAAATTTATCTATATTAATATCTACTATTTTAGTATCTTCCTTTTTAAATAAATATTTCATCATCATAGTTTCTACTCTATTTAAATTATCATCACTATCTTTTAACTTCTTAATCTCTATTTGGCGTTTTGCTAAAGTATTATCAAATTCTTTAACAGCAAGAGGTTTAGGTATTAAATTCGTAATTTGAATCTTATTATCTTGATCTTTTAAATCATCAATTTTTATATATCTTTTACTTGCTAACTCAATAATTAGTGCTATAGTAAGTTTCTTGCTAGTTTGATTTTTATTATATACATAACCTACTTCTGCCGCACTTAAATTATCTGGTGGATAAAACTCTACGGTTTCTACTCTTTTTGGATGATCTTTTCCAAATCTAAGCCATTTATAAATTGTCCATCCGGTTAAGATAAAGATAATCATTGAAATGAGAAATGAAGCCCATCCGTAATTCCAACTACCACCCACAAAATATCCCTCTGGTAATTCAATATCTAAAGTTAAAGATTTTTCTAGTTTTTGATAATGCGTACTAAAATTATCGTAATCACAAGTTCCATCGGCTTTTCTATTATAATCCTCATTACAATAAGATGCTAATTGTTTTTGATAATTTTTGGTTGCATTAAAAGATGCAGACAAAGTATTACCACTTACATAGTAATCAACAACATCGGTAACGTTATTTTTTCTAAGTTTATCCGTAAAAAAGTTGATATTATACCCTTCAATATTTTTAGGCATTGTAACACTTATAGAAGCATTTTTAATTTCTGTTCCCCAGTAATCACCAAAGGCATGGAATATTAGTTCATCAAATCCTTTATATGGATCTTTTCCCATATCATAAGTATACTTAATTACATAAGTTTTTTCCCCATATCCTACCGTCTCACTAGCACTTCCAATTTTAATTCTTTCTTTTTTCTTAACCGTATCGATGCTGTATGGTTCGCCTACGGCTTCATAATTAGATATATTCGCTTTTCTTTTGACCGTTTTGCCATCTTGCCCTGTATATTGTAACCATATAGGAGTAAATTTATATATGCCATGATGATATGCTTCATACCAATCTACCGTAATATTTTCGGTAACATCGATCTTATTATCTTCTTTAACGTCTAAGGCTACATTATAAGCGGAAATCGTAAATCCATCGGCTAACTTCGTTCCATCATTATCTCCGTTAAGGTTACCCACAAAACCATTAATTAGCGAAATAAACATAATAACTAAGCAACCATAAATAAAAAATTTATATAATCGCCCAATAAAAGAAAATATTGCAGTTAATACTTTTGACATTATATTTTTACCTCAACATTTGCTCTTTCTTCTTCATTTATTTGAAACATTAACTTAGTTTTATATCCAAACATTTTAGCGACAATATTACTTGGGATCATTTCTACTTTATTATTATATATTCTAACTACGGCATTATAATATTTTCTGGCTTGGGCAATTTCATCTTCAATTTTTTGTAAAGATTTCTGTAAATCTAAGAAGTTTTCATTTGCTTTTAAATCAGGATAAGTTTCAGCTAATGCCATTAATTTAGAAATACCCCCTACTATTTGTTCATTAGTTTTAATTTTTTCTTCATCGGTTAATTCATCATAAGATTGGATACTATTTCTAAACTTTACTACTTCATTTAAAGTATCTTTTTCATGTTTTGCATAACCTTTTACCGTCTCCACAATATTTGGAATTAAATCCCATCTTTTCTTTAAATATACATCCATCGTTGCAAATCCTTCTTTAGTTTCATTATTTAATTTAATTAATTTATTATAAGTTAATAAAATATATAATACACCAATTATTATAAATGCTATAATAATCATTAAAATATCCATAATTATCTTTCCTTTACCTATTAAAAAAGGGATTTTATATCCCAATAATTTTAATTTACTCTACCACTTGCAAAAGTACACTCATTAGTTCTGCTTGAGAATGAACCAGTTAAATAACTACCATCACTAGAAACCCAAGTATATTTAGTAGATGAACTACTTTTTTCTGTAATAACGCCATCTACGTTTCCTATATAACTTTTAAAGTCATTATAAGTTATACCTTCTTTTATTTTAGATTGTAATTCATCATATCTAGAAAAATTAACTTTTGAATTAGCAATTGAATTTCTATCAAAATCAACTGTTATTGTTCCTTTATCACTATTATAGTAAGCTACTTTTATACCCTCATCTTCAGAAATTTTCCAATAATATATATCATATTTTTCGTCAGTTAATTCACCTTCGAAACCCATAATTTTATTTATTTCTTCAACCGTGTTTTCTACTTTAATTTGTTTGATACACTCAGTAGCATGACAATTTCCTTTTATTTTGCTAGAATTTCCCCCATTTGTAGACACATTATTTCCACATCCAGTTAAACATAATAACATTACTATTGCTGTAGTATATATTCTTAATCTTTTTTTCATATTTTCCTCCATAATTTATTTATTCCCAAATATTAAAATTAATTGTAATATAAGCATTACAATAGCCATTCCTGCAAGAATTCCATTAAGTATTTTTCCTGCAATCGCCATTTTTTTACTCGCCATTTCACCTTTTTGAGCAAATACAAATCCTGCTGCTGCAATCAATATTGCAATATAAAAAGATAACCCTATAAACCAATACCATATAAGACCAATAATTGGGATTACTATTGATAATATCGCCCATATTTTCATATTTGGATTTACTGCTTTATTTATATAAGTTTGATTTGGTTGCTCAATATTATTAGAAGATTGCATACTTGCACTTTGTTGTGGTTGTTGTTCCATTTGATTATTTATAGGTTGTGGTGTTTGATCGGCATTTTCCAATCTCATTCCACACTTACTACAAAACATTCCTCCATCATTATTTTGTGCCCCACAATTTGGACAAAACATAAACTCACTACTCCTTCCTTTATCTATAATTTATTAAACTACATATGAGTATTAATAATATTTATTAAATCCTTTAACTGATTATAGGATTTTTCTATATTAACATTTTTATTATACTTTACTCTATCTTTTCTTAAAACTTTATAATCACAATTAACTATAATTGAATGTTTTTTTTCAATTATACTATGTACTTTTAAAATTTCTATTACTTCTCCCCCAGTAATATTTGGAGCTTCTTCTACCATCTTGGCTACTATCTCTGGATGACTCATATATTGTGCTGATCTATCCATAGAATAAAATTGTGCAACTGCTCCAACAGTACCTCCTAAATTTCTTCCTAAATTATTACTATTATTAGCTAATTGGTCAATCAATCTACCAGCAGACATTCCACTAATAAGTAATCCTTGTCCATTATTTACTGTCATTGCTCTAAATATTCTATTATCATCGGTTGTTGCCCAACCAATCAATCTTGCTCTTAATCTAAGTCCCAAAATAATTCCATAACAAGCAATCCCTATTATTAAAACAAGCACTTCTAACAAAATTAAAGCTATAGAACCTGGCATCAGAAAGGAAGTAATTAATACTGCCGTAAGAAAGATAATTGTAATTAAAACTAATGGCAAAATCGGCAATTTATTCCCGTTTTGTTGTGCCATATCTTTTGAATAACAAAATACTCTATTTACTTTCATAATTTACCTCCTATTATTTAGCTAAATCATTAAATATACTAAAATCAAGTGTGTTATCTGGAGCAATACTATTAGATGCAGAAGTTTGTTCAAATGAATTTATAATAGGTGCGATTGTTTCTAGTAATTTATAATCTATTTCATTTTCTTGATTATATGCTGTTACCCCTATGTAATACATTGAGTTAGCTTTAGTTAATGCCGCAATAAAATTTTCTCCACCAAAAGAAATCTCCATGGTTATAAATTCAACCCCACCAAGAATTTTTTCCGTAGCTTCAGTACAAGTATATCCTTTTTGTCGCAATGCAATTGGGAATTGGTTCTTGTTATTTTTTAATTGTGTAAAACTCCCTTGTTCTAACTCTAATTCTGTAATCCAAGTTCCTTCTTCATCACCTATAGATAATATTCCACTTTTTTCTTCATAAACTAAGTTATCAGGAATGCTCAAGGTAAAACCTTTAAAATTCACTTTATAATATGTAGACGTAGTATTAGTGGTTCCTGAAACACTAGGTAAACCTTCGTTAACTGAACTTCCATTATTAGTTCCTTCATTAGATTTATTATTATCTTTGCCTTTAAACATAGAAACCATTATAACTATAGCAAAAATGACAACTACTACTACAACACCAATAATAATATATTTTAAATTTTCATTTGATTTAGGTGGTTGATAATTAGGATTGGAATTATACCCATTTGCCCATGCTGGTTGATTATAATTTTGTTGTGGTTGTTGATATGTTTGTTGGGCTACTTGATTATTCATTGGTTGTTGATCTACTGTATTATTAACTGGTTGTTGATTCAGCGGATTATTAATTGGTTGTTGAACATTAACTTGTTCATTTTGAGCATTTACTGCTGCTCCACAGTTTTTGCAGAATTGATCGTTCTCTGATAATGGAGAACCACATTTTTTACAATTCATTTTATTCCCTCTTTTCTTATATTAAATTTCTTTTATTTCGATAATAAAGTTTGTTAATTCGTTTAAAATATTATCACTCACCTCTTTACCATTTCCATTAATTTCAATATACATATTCCCTTTATTAGGGATTTCATAGAACAAAACTTTCTTATTTACATAGTACTTTTGTCTATTTGTATTCGTAAATATTATACCACTTAACTCCGTATATCCACCATCATAAACCTTAAAGAGTTTACTATTTAGTGTAAAATCACCAGAATATGTTAATTCATGAGCTTCACCATAAATTGAGGACATATATGTGGAATTTAAGATTTTTATAATAGCTTCATCATCTAAAGTCGTTAGTTCATAATGCACTTCATAATCATATATCAACATGTTTTCATTATAATTTAAAGCATAGTTTCTCTCTAAATAGATGTTCGTATTTTTATCTATTTCTACATATTTATCTGGCACTTTTAAAGTAATATAATCAATATGCTTATGTTCATAATCACTAAATCTTTGTAAAGTTCCAATAAGTAAGTTATTTTCTTTTTCAACTTTTACATAACTAGCATAATTTTTTGATGTATTAATTTTAATTTGACTAATTAATTTTTCTGTTATTGGTAATCCTGTTGTTTTTATAGAAATAACTAATATATGGCTATTATTTAAAGCATAAATTAATTCAGCATTTTCATCTTTTCTTTTATCTTTAGTGAAATAACTATTTTTATATATATAGCTATCATAATTACTTTCTAACTTTGTTAATGTTTCTGTAAAATCAGAATAGTTTTCATTATTTCTATAATATTTATAGTTATTATATAATCCTGATAATTCCTCTTTATCTAAATATTCATATATATTTCTGTTCCATATGTTAACTGTTATTTCAATTTTTCCTGATTCTAATTCTAAATCAAATCCATTAGAAGACGAATCAAGAGATTTTAATTTAAAATTTTCCGGAATTGAATACTCCACATAATAATTATTTTTAGCTATTTCATAAGTCTTACTTTTATTAATAGAATTATCTACTTCATCACTTTTTGAATATTCTATCTCAGAAATGTCTAATTCCAAATTATTTTTTAAATCAAAATTCTCATCTTTTACATTTAAATTATATATAATAGATTGTACACTATCTAATAAAATATCAAAATAGTCATTTAGAGCTTCATATCTTATAACAACAAGTTTATCGCTTTTCTTATAAACATTTACCATAACTTGTTCTTCACCATTTTCATATAAAATCTTATAACCATCAAATTCATATTTTGTTACTTTATCCTGTTTTTTAGACAGTAATTTATAATTTGGATTTTGTTTTTGAATATTATAGATTAATTCGTCTATCAACTCATCCATAGTTGCATAACTATATTCATCTGTTAAGGTAGTTAATTGAATTATTATTTTACTTCCGCTATTATGTTTTAAGATTACTTTATCTTTTTCTTTTTTATCTATTTTCCAGGTGCTATCATAACTTAAATAGTAACTACTTTCATCTATTTTTTTTAAGGTTGTATCTTTATTTTTGGGAAGAAAGAAAAGTAAAATTATTCCTCCAATTATTAAAATTATTAATGCTGTTATTATCGCAATTTCATATTTTCTAATAAACTCTAATACTTTTTTCATCATAATTTCACCATCACTACGATTAAATAATCAAACTCATCCATTATGATTATTTGATATTTATTATTTTGATATACTGATTTTGAAATATCGTCCATTATTACTTTATAACCATCTTTTAATAGTTGCTCTTTGAAAGCGCTAGATAATTGCATACTATTTAGGTATTTGGAGATACCATTTTTATATCTTAAACTCACTATACCATCTTTATAACTGGCTTTAACTAATTCTAAATTAATTGTTTTCTCAATATTACCAATTTTAACATACTCTTCCCACCTATTCTTAGGGATATTATTAATAACACTTTCATCATCATATTTAATATAATAATATTTTTCCTTTAAATCATTAAAGGGAATAGATTCTATATCTTTAAAATTAATATTTAAAAATTTATTTTGAATTTCTTTTAATACTTCTGAACTAATAGCAATTGACACACTTGCATTCGTAGATTTAGATGTATTTATTCCTACTACTTTCCCATTTTTATTAAAAAGAGGACTTCCTTCATCACTATTTGATAAGGGAATTGATGTTTGTACATAACCACTATTGGAAATTACTATCCCAGTTTGCACCAATGCCCCCGTACTAGATTTACTACTAATGGTAATGATGGGATCTTCGACTTTTAAAGAACTAGATTCGCCGATTTTGACAATAGGTGTATCAGATCTTTTAAGTTTTATAACTACAACATCGGTAGTTGGGTTAGCAGTTACAATACCATCAATTTCAAATGTATTTAAATTACTATCTTTAACTGTGATATATTGAGCATTTATTAAAGATTTCTCTATAAAATTCCAAGTAGTTACGACTAAACCATTACCAATAAAGAAACCATTAGCTGAAGTAACAACCATATTATTGTAATAACTATTTAAATATACAATATTATTAATGTTTGTATTATAAATGTTGTTTAGTTCTTCTTCTGTCATTCTTTCTAATTTAGAAAAATCATATACCGTTCCCAATTTTGATTCATAAGATGGTGCGATTGCCATACTTCCTTTTGTCTCTGATGATTCTATTCCACTAAAATAATTATTTACTTCATCGGTTGATTCTCCATATAAATAATATAATTTCCATTCATCATTTAATTTCTTATAATAGTAATACATTATATAATTTGTTTCGATATAATCGTATTTCATAGGATCTTCTTTACTCTGTTCTTTTATTTTTACATTTGGCAATGTTATAGAACTTATTATTACATCATCATTAAATGTTACTCTAATATCTCCATATGAATTATAAAGTAAGCCCATTTCATTTGCTTGATTAAATATTTGTGGTATAGCTAATCCAGATACTAAATCATCTTGGTATTCTTGACTAGATGTATCTAATCCCAAAGGATTGTTATCATCTTTTGGAACTTTTGGATTATATCTTAAATCAAGCCAATCTTTATGTCGTTTATAATAATTTTCGCTTGATTCATCAGTATTGTTAAATTTTCCAAATAATAAATAAGTTGTCTTTTTTGTAAGATTTTTTATTTCATCTTCAAGCTCTTTATTTTCACTTGATATAGAATATGTTAGATTATAGTTTGGGTTAAAATTATCAACAACATTTCCCTTTTTACTATCAGATGTAAAAGATAGCTTTGATGTATCAAAATTAAAATTATTAGATAAAGCATATACCGTAATGGAACTTATAGTTGCTAATCCTATTAGTATAAATATTCTTTTCTTCATCCTAATCACCTACCATCCAACTTTGATTTTAATACTGATACAATATATTTACTTGCATCACTGGCATTTTCCCCATTTAAATAAACATCATGAAAAGATTCGGCGATTGTTTCATCATAAATGTACTCCCCACTATTATCCTTAGCAAGAGCATAATTAGAAATTGTCCCTCTCCACTCATCTAAAGTCATCGTCGTATTTGTAGCTTTTTTATAATTATCAAACGCTTCATTAATCATTGATAATGAATAATTACCTTCTCCAAAATCGTAATATAAATCATAATAACGGCTAACAGTATTATTATCTACCAACAATATAGATTGTAATTCATAGTGTTTCATCATTGCCAAAAAAGATAAGTAATGTCCTAATTCATGAGCAACGGGTGAATATATGGTAGAATTTTTGGGAAAATGTCCTGAATTAGATCCGTCGTTAACAGAAGATTGTAATCGTTCCTTATTTAAAAAATAAGAGGCATTTAATAAGACTTGGGTTTTTATTACCCAAGGATAAGTTGTCGAAGAATCTGATGTTGCGAAATTAAACATAGGCATAAAAGCCGCAATATAATTATTATTCATAGAAGTATTAACTAAAGTAAGATTAGTTATATAACCTCTTACACTAGGATATTCTTCATAAATTTTTTTAAATACATTACCTAATTCTCTAGCAAAATCAACATCCATTTCGCACAAATTAACAGCTGTTATACCATAATTATTAATTATCTCATCTTCGACCTTTTTAATTTCAGAGGGACAATTATTTTTTTGAGAAACAGAATCTTTTACAATTAAAGAAAAAGCATCACTATCATTAGAAATACTAACACCTGAATAAGTATGATCATATATTATTACAGTGCTATATTTGCCCTTCTTTGTTGACGAACTAGATGTTTGTATTATTTCATCATTAGATTCTTTCGGATTTGTATCAAAATAATATTTCTCCTTCGGATTAATGATAACAAACGTTATCAAAATTACTACTGCTAATATACTGATTCCTACCCCTACACCAATAAAAATTTTTTTATTATTATCTTGAGGATATTTATTTCCCAACATAGATTGCCTATAACTTTGTTGTAATTGTCCATTTTGATCATCCATTAATTGTGGATTCTTACTTGGCTCAATATGTTGATTAGAAATATTAGCATTTTGATTTGATTGCTCAAAATTTAATTGATTACCACATCTAGAGCAAAACTTTGAGTTTGGCTCTAATGAATTACCGCATTTAGGACAAAACATAAAACACGCCTCTATTCTAATAAAATAATTATAGCATGAATTTGAAAATTTTAATATAATATTTATATCTAATTAAACAATACATAGCTTTATGTTGTTATGTCTTGACAAAAATATATCATTCAAATCTTTCTTTTAATTTTTTACCTTTTTCAAGTTCCTTTAAACTCTTCTTAGGAGTTGGTAAATTTTCAGGCATAGTTCCTCCTAATTTTTTTATTGTATCTCTTATAGTTTTACCAACATCATAATGAGTTTCATTAGCAAC
>CANQHW010000028.1 GCA_947623855.1 uncultured Bacilli bacterium
TTACTAACAACGGAAGATTATATGTACTCTTTCGTTATTGGAAAAGAGTTGTAGATAACTACGACACTCGCTCCATGTTTAGAACATCAAGTCCGAATATTCGGACTTTTTTATTATTTTACATCTAATTTTCTTATTAATTTTTTATGAATTGGTCTTATAAAATCACACATTGTTTCATCGCTTGCTTCATTAAATGTAACCCACTTTACACCTTTTGATTCATCTTCTCTATAAACTAACGGTATTTTATCATCCGCTTCTAATAAGTACACAACGTCTAAATGTAAATGAGCCGAAACATACTTACCGTGTTTAATATGACCCTTAACTGGAAGAGCTTGAATAGAGAAAATATTTGTATCTATTACTTTAGCTTTTAATCCAGTTTCTTCTTCTACTTCCAAAACTGCAACCTCTAATAAATCATCTTTCCCATCCGCATGTCCTCCCGGATAAATCCATCCCTCATATATATTATGATAAACTACTACCATTTTTGTTCTTTCTTTATTAACTACAAATGCTGAAGCCGAAAAATGTCCCAAAACATTATCTCTTGTTAAAACATCATCAAATGTATCTATAAATTTTAAAAACTCTTCTTTATCTTTTTCTTCTTGTTCATCAAAAGGTTTATATCTTTCTATTTTATCTTTTAAATTCATCGTTAACACCTCTATTAATAATTATACCATTTTAAAACCAGTCTTACTACCTAGACTGGTTTTCCCCATTTGTATAATTACCATGAACCGCCGCCACCACCGCCGGAACCGCCTCCAGAAGAACCGCCACCTGAGGACCCTGATGAACCATCAGAACCGCTAGAAGGACTTGACATCATAACACTTTGAGCCGTCGTCATCGTTGTATTCATAAACATTCCAAAAGTCGCCACATCAAATGCTCCTGGACTATCATACCAATCCGGCGCTTGCATTGTTATTGCTTCAAACTTTTTAATCCATTTATCTGATACTCCTAAAACATAGGTATATGGTAATATATCATAAAAATAAGTTGGATTTTGCATAACCATTGCTTCTAATCTATCTTTTTCTGCTGTTTCTAAAAAGTTTTTAAAACCTCTTAATTTTCCTAACATTTCATTACCATATGGTGTCCTTTTATCCATATATTCCCAACATACTACCATTCCAAATATACAAATAAATCCCACTATATATCCCATTAAATATATCGGATCTTCTCTTAATACAGGCAGTACTATAAAAGCCCACGGAACTCCTCCAAATAAGATTCCCCATATTAATCCAACTACTCTACTAGCTATAGATGAACTAATAGGGCTTCCATTAACATAAACATTCTTACTACTTCCTACTATAGCATCAAACATTACTGTAAAACCAATTCCTGGAAATAATAAAGCAAAAAGTAATGATTGAGGTTCTCCATAAGTAACTACTGGAGGAATTGTAATTAAACAGTAAGAAATAAATACCACTACGATTATAAAAGCTGTTACACCAGAAGTCTTTCTAAATATTTCCGAAGTATTTTCTTTACTATTTATACTGTTTAATATTCTATTATTAGTTATATAAAAACTATCTTTTAAATCTAATGAAGTAACTTCATTTAAATTATTTTCTTCTTGATTTTCTTTATTAAATATTGATACTTTATATTTTTTCGTTGCAAATAAACCATCTAAGAAAATTCTTTCATTTACATTATTTCCATCATAATCTTTTAACTTAGTTATTTTAAATCCCTTATATTTTGTAAATAACGTTTTTTCTTCCGTTTCTGTTATTTTTATATATCCTTTATTTGCTAAATAAATAAGTAAAGATGTCACATCACGATTATCAGCTTTTCCTTTATATAAAAACCCTACTTCTAAACTATTAAATCCTTCGGGCGGATAAAACTCTACGGTTTCAATAACTTGCTCATCACGTCCATATATATACCATATAAACACAGATATAATTAAAAAGATAATCGGAATTAAAAACATAATATAATCCATAACATTAATAGTTAACTTTGCTCCCACAAAATAACCTTCTTCAAGTTCACATCTTACTGTTAAGGCTTCTTTAACACCAAGGATAGCATTATAACTTCCAGTTATTACATTACCATTAACTCTATATACTACATTACTATTCTCTGTTGATCCCGTTACACCTGACGAAAATCCAAGCTTACTTGCATCAAACTCTTTGGGCATAGTTATTGTAAATGTAATATTACCAATAACTGTATCCCATTCATTACCAATTATATTATAATATAACTCATCATAATCTTTAACCGGATCTTTTCCTAAATTATATGTATACTTTATAATATAATTTTGTTCTCCCGTAACTGTTTTATTGGCAGATCCTATTTGTATTTTATAGTTACCGTTTTCTCTTGAGGTAGTATATTCCTTATTAACACTTAAATTCGTTATTTGCGCTCTATTCTTAGATGTTGTACCATCTAATCTTGTAATTGTATTCCTTAAAGGTATAGTTCTAAATATTCCATGCTTTGCTACATTAAAATATGCTGTAATATCTTCTGTTATATCTAAAGTATTATTTTCATTTACTATAATATTAATATCATACTTATCAATTACATAATCATAAGAACTATACATACCATTCTTACTAGGAGTAAGTATTGATAAAGCCATAGAACTAACTGGATAGATTATTAATAAAAATAATGCTACTGCTATACCCTTAATAATTCTTTCCATCTCTTCCTCCCTTATAGTTCTACATTAACATTTTCTCTTTCTTCTTCTCTTATTTCAAACATTGCTTTTACTTTATAACCAAATATTTTAGCAACAATATTACTTGGAAACATTTCTACTTTATTATTATAAATTCTTACTGTTCCATTATAATACTTTCTAGCATTAGCAATATCATCTTCAATTTTTGTAAGTTCTTTACTTAAATTTTTAAAATTCTCACTTGCTTTTAAATCTGGATAACTTTCTGCTAAAGCCATAATTTTACTAATACCTTTGGATAACTCTTCATTAGTTTTAATTTTCTCTTCATTAGACATATTATCATAAACACTATTACGTAAATTTACTACTTCCTTAAATGTCTCTTTTTCATGTTTGGCATAACCTTTTACGGTTTCTACTAAATTAGGAACTAAATCCCATCTCTTTTTTAAATAAACATCCATCGTTGAAAATGCTTCTTTAACTTTATTATTTAATCTAATAAAACTATTATAAGTAACTAATCCTCCTATTAAAATAATAACAATTACCCCTATAATTATATATAATCCCATATAAAAACACCTCTTCTATTATAATTTTACTAAATTTTTTCTAAAAAGTCTTTAATTTTTTATTAAAAAATTAAAAGCATACACTTTTTGCGTATACTTTATCCTATTTATTACAATTTTTTAGACAATGAATAAGGTTTTTCTTTAATATTAATTAAGAAACTACCGGTTAAATCTTCACTTGACTCTTGATTAATATGTTCTTTTTCGTATGTTTGAAAAGCTAATTCATCATCAACATCTATTAAAACAGTTTCTTGTTTTAATTGTGGTATGTCTTCCAAAGAAAAAATCTTTAATCGAGCATTTGTATCGTTATAATAATCTGCAAAATTATCATATTGCACAATTTTATTTCTTTTTAAATCGACAAACTCCCCATTAGCAATATCATAAACCTCATTATCAACCATTGTTAAAATTCCCAGATGTCTAATTCGTGCTAACGTATAAAGACATTTTGATAAAAATTCTTTTGCTTCTTTATTTGCTTTAAAAACATCTGTTATATTATCAATATCTTCCTTGGGAACCCCACTATAAGTAGTATCATCTCTTTTAGTTATTTTTTCATATTCTTCATCAGTTAAAAATTCTCCTCTATGTTCTATTACAGCAAAGTAAAACTCATTTAAAGATTTTGATAAAAGAAGTTTATTAAATTCTTCTTGTGAATATTTCATCTTATTAACCCTCCTTCATACATTATAACATCTAATATACCTTTAAACAATTACAAAAAAATTTTAAAAACCAATTCTAAAAATTGGTCCTTTTTAATTTAAGTTTATAACTTTCTACTTCTTCTCTATCATCTAAATGATATTTTTCTCCTCCTATAATCTGATAATCTTCATGTCCTTTACCTAAAATTAAGACGGTATCATTATTACTTATCATATCTAAAGCTTTAGTAATCGCCTTCTTCCTATCCACCACCACTTCATAATTATCTTTATTTATCCACCTAATCATATCTTTAATTATTTCTTCTGGTTTTTCTGTTCTTGGGTTATCACTCGTAAATATTACATAATCACTAAACTCAGTAGCAAGCCCTCCCATAATACTTCTTTTTTTCTTATCTCTATCTCCTCCACAACCTAAAACTGTTATTACTCTTCCCTTTTTATTAACACTAAAAGTATTAATAATCTTTCCTACCGCATCTGGTGTGTGCGCATAATCTATAATTGCTTCCCCATTCTTTACTTTAATCCGCTCACATCTTCCTCTAGGCGCCCCTACTTTATCACTAACACTAATAGCCTCTTCCATACTATAACCTAAAGAAGTAACCAACCCTAAAGCTGCTAAATAATTATAAATATTAAAATTCGCTTTTAAATTAACCTCTACTTCATAATTTAAACATTTATTTAAAAAATTTAATAACATCCCTTTATCTGTTTCTTCATAATCTAATATTTTTAAATCTCTTGCTAAATATCCATAAGTTATGGTATCAGAATATATTTGATCTAATCTCCTTCCATATGCATCATCTGTATTTACTACTAAAGGTCCTTCTAAATAATCTAAAATCTTCTCTTTGGCTTTAAAATAATTTTCCATCGTCTTATGATAATCTAAATGATCTTGAGTTAAATTCGTAAATGCTGCTCCCTTTAATTTTAACCCTTTTATTCTTTCTTGATCTAAAGCATGCGAACTAACTTCCATTACTACACTTTCACATCCCTTGTTTAATGCTTTTAATAATAAATCATATAAATCTCTAATATTGGGAGTTGTATTATTCATTACTTTTACTTCTTCTCCAGGTATATAAAACCCTATTGTTCCTATATAAGCGGTCTTACTTCCTAATTCATTTAATAACTCATAAGTTAAATAAGCCGTTGTTGTCTTCCCATTTGTTCCAGTAACTCCTAAAATATTTAAAGTATTTAACTCCGCTGCATAAGTATTAACTAAATATTCTTCTAACCATTTCTTACTATCTAAAACTTTTAACTCCATTATACCGGAATTAGTATATCTTTCAACTATAGCACACTTTGCTCCCGCATCTTTTGCTTCCTTTATATATTCATGTCCATCATAACTACTCCCTTTAATAGCTACAAATATATCCCCCTTTTCTATCATTTTTGAATTAGTTTTAATATTAATCAAAAAATCCACCCTACTTTCCTTATATCTTATGAAATATCCATAAAAAAAAGAAACTTTTTAAGTTTCAAAATAAATATCATACCAAACTAAGAAAGTATATATATTCCAAATCTTTTTATAACAATCTTTCTTTCTCTTCCGATGATCTTCTAATAATTTTAAAATATATTTTTGTTTAAAATACTTTTTAGCTGTCTTACTTAAAAATTTTTCCTTTATTTCATTATATAAATCATCTTCTCTAATCCATTCTCTAAGAGGTACTGGAAACCCTAACTTTTTCTTTTTATAAGACTCATTAGGTATCACCCTCTTCGCCGCCATTCTTAAAGCTGGTTTAGTTGTTTCTTTATTTACTTTTGCACTTATTGGTAAACGTCTTGCTACTTCATATACTTCTTTATCTAAAAAAGGCGTCCTTGCTTCTAAACCAAACATCATTGTATTTCGATCCACAGCATGTAAAAAGTCATTAACTAACCAATAATAGTAATCAATTACTTGTCTTTGAACTAAAGTAGAATTATTCTTATATTCTTGATAAGTTTTTCTAACTATCTCTTCCGGTAATATTTGCTTTTTATTATTAACTATTTTTAAAGCTTCTCTATCCCAATAAACGCGACCTAATCCAATATTATATTCTTCTAACTTTCTTCCCCTTCGAAATACAAAATTAAATCCCCTCATATCTGGAAACAACCCTGCTATATAAGATAAACCTCTTCTTATAAAATAAGGTATTTTCATATACCAAGCTTGGTCAACTTCTTCTCGATAATTTAAGTAACCCCCAAAAAATTCATCAGCTCCTTCGCCACTCATAACAACTTTGACATCTTTACTTGCTAACTCTGCTACAAAATATAATGCAATCGCACTAGGATCACCTAAAGGTTCATCCATATAATACTGGATTTTCGGAAAAACCTTAATATAATCTTCCTTCGTAATCTTCCTAGATTTATTTGTAATTCCTAACTTACTTGTTAAATCCTTTGCATAACTAATCTCATCATATCTTTTATCATCATAACCTACCGTATACGTTTTATCTGGTTTAGCTAAACTCACTAAATATGATGAATCAATCCCACTAGATAAAAAAGATCCCACTTCCACATCACTTAACATATGCTTTGCAACTGAATCTTTCATAGCATCATCAATATTATTTACTATCTCATCTAAATCTTTATCTTCTTCCTTAAATTCTAAATGAAAATATCTCTTCTTAGTTACCTTTCCTTCTTTATATATTATTTGTTCTCCTGGCATAACTCTAAATATTCCTTTAAAAAATGTTTCTTCCGTTGGTACCGAATTAAAACATAAATAAGCACTTAAAATACTTTCATTTAGCTTTTTATGATATTCTGGATACTCTAAAATCGCTTTTATCTCCGAAGCAAATACTAAAGAATCTTTATCTACATAATAATATAAAGGTTTTATTCCAAAACCATCTCTTGCCATAAATAAAGTTTTATTCTTTTTATCCCAAATGGCCAAAGCAAACATTCCTCGTAAATGCTTAGGTAGATCCCTACCCCATTCTTCATATCCATAAACTAATACTTCCGTATCAGAGTTTGTTTTAAATTGATATTTCTTTTTTAACTCCCCTTTTAATTCAATATAATTATATATTTCTCCATTAAAAACTACCACAATACTTTTATCTTTATTAAACATCGGTTGATGTCCACCCTCTAAATCGATAATCGATAACCTTCGATGTCCTAAAGATACAAAATCATCAGTATAAATACCTTCATCATCTGGACCCCGATGTTTAATTTTTTCGTTCATTTTCTTAATTATTTCTTCTTTATTATCCTTCTTACTAACTATTCCTGTAATTCCACACATTATTTAACACCCTCTGTTACTCTGGTATAATAATTATTTTCTAATAACATCTTACTCATCGCTACTTTATTTTGTACAATGTTATTCATTGTACTTACATATCCTTCTGGTATCTCTTTTTTCGGTGTAAACTTTCCAGTACTAGCTTCATAAGTCCCATAATCACTTACCCAACTAAAGTTAGCAAATATAGCTAATCCTTCGGTATCACTTAAAATATCTTTCCCAATAATTAATCTAGAGTCATATGGAACACCAAAAACATTATAAATAGTAGGTAAAACATCTATCTGACTTCCCACCTTTTCTACTTCTACTGTATCCATCTTACTATTCCAAAGAATAAAATTACTTCTATTAACTTCAATTACTTCGTCTTTGGTATAACTAGCTAGTTCATTTACTGCACTAATATCTAAAGCATAAGGATAATGATCTCCTACTAAAGCAATCACCGTATCCTCTAAAATACCTTGTTCATCTAATCTTTTAATTAAAGTTTCTAAAGCTTTATCTAACTCTATCTGCGTAGCTAAATAAGCTTTTGCTGGTATACTATATGGTAAATCTTCTACAGCATCCTTATTTTTATAACTCATTGAATTATTAAAATCATATCCCATATGTCCACTCACCGTTGCATAATATACCATAAACGGTTTCTCACTAGTTAAATAATCTTCCACCGTTGCATCAATCATTTCTACATCACTTTGGGGCCATAACTTACAATTAATCTCTAACCCATTATAACACCCTTTATAATTATCAAAACCTAATGTCTTTAAATACACATCTCTATTTTGAAAATTATATTGATTATTATGATATGCATAAGTATTATACCCTAAATTTTTAAAAATATTAGCTATTCCAAAACCATAACTTTTATTAAGACCTTTCCGCCATACTTGTGATAAATCTCCAATATTTGGATATAATCCCGTTAACTCTTGAAATTCTCCTCCAATAGTACTTAGTATAACTGGCGAATAAAAATTTTTAAATGTAAACCCACTATTGACTAATTTATATAAAGTAGGTGTTAACTCTTTATCAACTCCTATTTCATTAAAACTCTCCCCCATAAATAATATTAAATTCTTCCCCTTAAACAAACCCGTATATTCATTTTGTTTCGTTGGACTTTCATTTGCAAAATATTCGTGCATACTTTTTAAAGTACTATTAGTTTCATTAGTTAAAAGACTCGGAAAATCAATATCTAAAGCATTATACTTAACCTCTTCTTCTTTAGGTTCTTCTTCTATAACTGGTGGAACATATAAAATCTTACTATTAAACCCCGTAATTAATCTTTTAACATCTAAATTAAAACTTGCTAAAACTCCCATCTTCTCTTTATATAAAGAAATATTATCTACTTTATAATATAATTCATATATAGAATTTTCTTCTTGATACCCTATAAATAAACTTCCTAAAAATAATAAATATCCTAATCCTATACAAACTAAATAAGCTATATTCATATGTTTAGTACTTTGTTTAAAATTAATCTTTTTTCTAACTACTATTAAAGTAATAAATGGTATTAAAATAATTAAAATATATCCTATATTATTCTTAATACTTTTAAAAACCTCATCCATAAAACTCATAACTTGATTAGTAAGACCTAAACTTCTTACAGAAAAATATACTTTAAAAGTATTTTTAAAGACTATTTCTACTCCAAATAATATTGTTATAATTAAAACTAATATTAAACTAATACTAAAATTAATCTTTTTATTTTTAAATAAACCACTTATAAAACCTAATAAAAAACTAACCGGTAATAAATATAATAAACTATTTATAAAAGTTATTGAAATATTTTTAATACATACTATTCTAAATATAACCTCTAAAAATATTAAACTTAAATAATAAAATAAAACTAAATTCATTTTTCTTTCTTTCATTCTCATCACTCTAATTCTATTATATCATTCTTTAATTAAAGATAAAGCCACTTTTTGTCGTTCCCTGTCTATATCATAAACATATACTGTTACAATATCTCCTACCTTGACAATATCATTCGGATCCTTTACATAGTCTTTACTCATTTTAGAAATATGTACTAATCCATCATCATGTAAACCAATGTCAACAAAAGCTCCAAAAGAAGTTACATTTCTTACCGTTCCCGCTAACTCCATCCCTACTTTTAAAGCACTAATATCTAAAATATCACTTTTAAGTAATGGCGCCATAGCGTCATCTCTTGGATCTAACCCCGGACTTTTAAGTTCTTTAACAATTAACTCTAAAGTATATTTATCCGTCTTAAGTTCTTTTGCCATCTTTAAAATATCTATTTTATCTAATTTATCTTTAAACTCCCTCTTATTAATATCTTTAATATCTAAACCTTCTTTGATAAGTAATTCTTTGGTAATCCCATAACTTTCAGGATGAATCGCTGTTTTATCTAATATTTCATCCCCATCATTAATTCTTAAGAATCCAATAGCTTGTTCATAAATTTTACTACTCATACCTTTAAGACTTTTTATTTCTTCTCTATTTTTAAATCTTTTATTTTTAGTATAACCTATTATTGAAGTTATTACTCCTTTAGTAAGACCTGAAATATATTTTAAAATACTAGCACTTGCGGTATTAATATTTACTCCTACTTCATTAACTACCTTCTCTGTCGTAAAATCTAGACTTTCTTTTAAATTTTTTTGATTAACATCATGTTGATATTCGCCCACACCAATACTTTGGGGATCGATTTTTACAAGCTCCGATAATGGGTCTTGCACTCTTCTGCCAATCGAAATTGCACTTCTTTGTTCTACCGATAAAGATGGGAATTCTTCCTTGGCTAAAGGACTAGCACTATACACACTAGCTCCTGCTTCACTTGTTATGACATATTTTACTCCTAATCCTTTAATGGCTTCCGCGACAAAAGCTTCACTTTCTCTAGATGCTGTACCATTTCCTATCGCAATTAAATCAATCTTATATTTATTAATTAAATCTCTTAATATTTTCGTTGCTCCTACTTTATCATTCTTTGGTTCATGGGGATAAATTACTGAAATATCTTCTAATGCTCCATTCTCACTTAAGACCGCTAATTTACAACCCGTACGAAAAGCTGGATCAAAACCTAAAACCCGCATTTTTTTAATTGGTCTTGTAAGTAATAAATTCTCTAAATTTAAAGAAAAAGTTTTAATAGCTAACTCTTCCGATTTTTCTGTAAGTTCACTTCGTATTTCTCTTATAATACTTGGCATAATTAATCTTTTTAAAGCATCTTTTATTGCATCTGTAACAAACTCACATACAAAAGAAGTCTTATTCTTAATAATTTTATCTTTCATCATCGCTAAAACATAATCTTTATCATAATCAATACTTACCGATAATATACCTTCTTTTTCCCCTCTATTAATTGCTAATACTCTAAAATGTTTTATATACTTAACTCTTTCGTTAAATTCATAATACATTTTATATATCTTACCTTCATCTTTAGCATCTTTCTTTAACTTACTTACTAAAACTCCATTATTATAAACATACCCTCTAATAAGTTTTCTATAGTATGCATTATCACTAATCCATTCCGCAATAATATAACCTGCTCCCTCTAAAGGTTTATCTACTTTAAAACTAGATGCTAACTCTTCTAAAGACCCCTTAGTAGGAAAAGCCATAATCATCTTAGCTAGTGGTTCTAACCCGGCTTTAATCGCTTCACTAGCTTTCGTTTTTTTCTTCTCTTTAAAAGGACGATATAAATCTTCTACTTCACTTAACTTTTCTGCTTTTAAAATACTTTGCTCTAACTCTGGTGTTAATAAATCTTTTTCTTTAATTAATCTTATAACATCACATTTCTTCTCATATAAATTCTTTTGATAAGTATATACTTCTTCAATACTTCGTATCTCATCTTCATTAAGTCCCCCTGTTCTTTCTTTACGATATCTTGCTATAAAAGGAATAGTTGCTCCTTCTTCTAACATACTTAATACTTCTTTTATTTGTTTATCTTCTAAATTTAATATTTTCTTAACTTCCATTAATACTTCATTCATTATCTTCACCTATTTAATTATACCACGTATAATACTGATTAGTAAATGGATGAAGTTGCAAATCATTTATTTACTAGTATAATATTATTACT